>PLGM01000047.1 GCA_003139795.1 Acidobacteriaceae bacterium
CGAGAACTTGGCACTGTCCAGAACTTATGGGAGAGCTGAGAAAGCTCTGAACAAGTTCAACGAGGGAGGAGTTTTTGCGTGTGGAAGCATTCCCTCGGGGGCTAGCCGCGCTGTAGATGCAGCAAAATCAACGCGGGCTGGCAGGGATGGGTTCTAACCCATCCATTCATCCGCCAAGGGAATGCTGTTTCGCGGTGAGGACTGCTTCAGGGCTTCTCTAAAACTGGAACCGCATCCCCAGTTGAATGCGCCGCGGCGGGGCCATCGACGTCACCTGGCCGAACGAGGTCGAGGTCTCCACGGGGTCGATGCCGGTGGGGTTGGGATGGTTGAGCACGTTGAAGGCGCCGGCGGAGAAGCCCAGGCGCGGCGCTTCTTCGTCCTTGTTCGGGGTAATGGCGAAGTCGTGGCCCCAGCGCAGGTCCACGTCCACATACGACGGGGTGGTCTCAGTGTTGCGCCCCACGCCATCGGGCCGTGTGTTGAACAGGTCGTCGCCATAGGCGTCCGTGCCGGTCAGCACCGTCCACGGCGTCCCGGTGTTGGCAAAGATGCCCGCCGAGAGGTTGAGCACGCTCTCCGGCTGGAACATCGCAAACATGCCCAGCCGGTTGCGGCGGTCGGAGTTGGCATTCGACCACTCGTCGTTGGGCGCATATTGGTTTTGCGGAAACCACCCGATGCCCCCGGTATCACTCTCGTAATGGGACCACGTGTAGCGCCCGAAGCCGGTGAAGTATTTGTTGAGCCGGCCGCGGTAGGAGATATCCATGCCGTCGCCTTCCCAATGGCCCTCCGGTTGCATCTGCCGGATGCGCGCGTAGGCCGGATTCGGCCGCTCGGTATAGCCGGACTGCGGCGTGGGCGCGTTGATGTCCACCGAGCGGAAACTGTCAATGCCGCGCGCCGAGTAGGCGCTCACCACCCCGGTAGCCTTCTCGCCCAACTGCCGTTCGATGGAGAGCCCGTACTGCAACTGGTAGGGGAGACTGGCATTCGGTTCCAGTTGCACCAGCGACGGCGGCTGGGCAGTCAGCGTAAGGCAAGCGGTGATAGGCACGCAGCCCGAGGAAGGCAGTTGCACGGGGTTCAGCGACAACACCACCGCCCGCCGTCGCGCATCTCCATAGCGCGCCAGGTCCAGCAGCGGTCCCGATCCGACGCGGTCATAGTAGATGCCGCCACCGCCGCGCACCACCGTCTTGGTCTCCTCATTCAGCAGCCATGCAAACGACACGCGCGGAGAAAATCCCAGCCGCCGGAAGCCAAGAAAATTCTGCCAGTCGTAGCGCAGGCCGGGCGTGATCGTAAACCGGCTGTTGGCCTTGAACTGGTCCTGCACAAACGCGCCCATCTCCTGCTGGTGATAGACGAAGTGAACGTCGCCCGTGTTCTCTGAGAATCCCGACGGCAGGTTGACGCTGTAGTTCTGGAGCGCCGTTTGCAGCACCGTCACGCCATCGGCCGCCAGCGTGGGGCCAAAGGTGTAGCTTCCCAGCGCATTGGTGTTGTCGTCGAAGGCGCGGCGGTCGATGTGCGGCGTACCCACTCCGGCCTTCACCATGTTGCGCCCGCGGGTCCAGGTCATCATGTCATAAACGCGGACGTTGTATTCGGTGCCGAAGGAGTCGGCCTGCGCCGAGCCGGAAAGAAAATCTCCCGGCACATTCACCTGCGGAGCCTCCGCCACATTGCTGTTGCGGTTGTAGTCATGCTCGCCCACAAGGGAAACCTGGTTGATCATCACCGGTGACAGTGTCGAATCCAGGTGGGCCACAAAGTCGTCCTCGCGGTACTGGTTGTTGTAGGCGGCCGCGGCCAGCGTCTGTCCTCCGACACCCTGGTTCTGCGCGGTCGAGTCCTGGTAGCTGTACTGCACGTAACCTGAAGTCCCTATGCCGAACTGGTGCGCGGCGCGCACGCTGAACTCTGTGTCCCGCGCGGGCGCAAAGACGTTGGCTTCAAATGCGCCGCTGGGGTTCGCAACGGTGGGCACAACGGTTGCGTTTACCACTGAGTCCTGGTCATACAGCACGCGGTTGAACGAGGCCAGAAAACTGCTGTTCTTCGCATGGGGAATCGGCCCCGTCACGTGTCCCTCGTAGTTCTGCCTCTGCTCGAACGGCTTCATCGGCGCCAGCGCGTTCTGCGCGTTCATCGCCGAGTCGCGGTAGAGGAAATTGAATTGCCCGTGATAGTGGTCGGCGGCCGACTTGGTGATGATCTCCATCTGCCCCCGCCCCGGCCAGTAGTACTGCGCCGAGTAGGGGTCCTGGTTGATGCGAATCTCCTGCACCGCCGAGGCCGAGACGGTAGCCCGATTGGCCTCCACGCCGTCCACCATCAGCCCGGTTCCACCCGTGTCGCTCACGTTCTGGTCGAGAAAGGCGCTCATCGCCGTGGCGTAGTCGTTGTCGAAGATGGGCAGAGCCTTGAGGTCGCTCGAAGTCATCACCGAGGAGTCGTGGTTCACATCCGGCGCGGTCAGGTCCTCGCTGGACTCCGCGCTCACCCGCACGCTGGTGGAGAGCGTGGCGATGGGCAGAACAATCCGCACCGGCGTGGCTGCCGGGAACGCCGCCGGAGCCGCGGCAACGGAGCCGCCCGCAGGGCCGGCCGGCGCGGCGATCACCACCGGCGTGCGCACGGTTTCAAATCCCGGCTCAGACACCACCAGCGTGAAGCTGCCGGCGTGCGGCGCCACGATCTGGAAGTTGCCCTCGTCGTCGGAGTGAATGCTGCTCGCGACCGTGCCGTTGGGGTCCAGCAGGTCAACCTCGGCGCCGGGCACACTGGCGCCGTTGGGGTCGGCTACGACGCCATGTACGGCCGGGGCCGCGGGCGACGCGGGGCTGGATGGGCTGGCCGCAAAGGCAGCGCAAGGCAAGAGCAGGACAAGTCCGAAGGCAAAAGAGCGCATGAAGCAAATCTCCAGGTCCAACGCAATTTACGTGCAGTCGAGCAAAAGAGAAAGTCCGTGCTTACAACAAAAACCAAAGCCTGAATCTATAAGATGCATCCGGGGCCCAGAGGATGCCAAATGGGGAAAAATTTATCCCTCGCACAAACTCCGCGCAGGGATGATGCTCGCGTGGCGGGCCGCTCCAACCCAAAATGCAGCAAAATGAGCAGCTCACGCGGTTGAAATCTACGGGCGGCAAGCGCGCGCTCTGGCTTGAGCGCGCATTGCCATTCCTGAACGTTGTGGATTACCCCTGTAAATCGATTTTACGCGGGACTCAGCGCCGCCGTCCAGTCCGCCGGCGAATCCACCAGCACATCCGGCTGGTTGGCGGTCAGGCTCTCCGGCGCCAGCCCGAACGTGCATCCGATCGACCACGCCCCGCCGTTGCGCGCCGTCAGCACGTCCACCTGGCTGTCGCCGATCAGCACCGTCTCCTCCGGCCCTGCGCCCGCCTCGGCCATTAGCGTCCTTAGCCCCTCGGCATCGGGCTTCTTGGTGCTAAAGCTATTGCCCCCATAAACATGCAGAAAGTAGGGCGCCAGCCCCAGCGCCGCGCAGATGTCCCGCGCCGGGCGAACCGGCTTGTTGGTCAGCACGGCCATGGTTCGCGGCAGGTCGTGCAGGTCCTTGAGCGCCCTCAGCGCCTCCAGCACCCCGTCGTAGGCGTAGGTAAAGTCCAGTTTGTGGGCGCGATAGTAGTCCAGGAAGTAGGCGTAGGCCGTCTGCAGAAACTCCTCGTCCACCGGTCCGCCGTGCTCCTTGGCCAGAGCCCTGCGCACCAGCATCAGCGCGCCGTCGCCAATGAAGCCCGCGACCTCAGTATCCTTCAGCGCCTTGCGCCCAAAGTGGCGCAAAGTCGAATTGACGCTGTTGCACAAATCCTGCGCTGAATCGATGAGCGTGCCATCCAGATCGAAAACCAGCAGTTTCAGCCGTTCCACGGGAATCGGGCGAAATACGCGAACCATGCTTCCAGTGTAACGGGCGACCGCTGGCCCACCAGCCGAAGAGGGCTCGTGTCTGAAATCTGCGTTGAAGGAGGCGTCCTGTCCGTGCGTTGCCGGCGTATTGGAGGGGGATGTCCAAAATTGGCCATTATTCCTGGCCCCACACTGGTATAAGGTCTAAATGCAAAAGCTATATCTCGCGTTGGATATTGTTTGCCCTGTTTGCGGCGCGCAGCCTCAGGAAAAGTGCAAGTTGACCAGCGGCGCTCCACGCTTTGAATCTCACGTGGAACGCAAGTATATCGCCAAGGATCACAACCTGAAGCAGTCGACCACAAAGCCACCGCCGGCTAAGAAGCTGCCCAAACAGTGACCAACGAACGCTACTAACCTACTTTCCGCACATCTCG
>PLGM01000133.1 GCA_003139795.1 Acidobacteriaceae bacterium
CGTGCATCCCTCCCAAAGCCAGGACTTTTTCCGCACCCTCTTTAGCCCCCGAGGGAGTGTATTCTCATTCCTTTGCACTCCCTGGGTGGAAAGGCCGTGCCGTTTCAAAACTGTGAGTTTTTATACAGGTTCCTCAGGCTTCGAGCATGCCGGCGCGGTGGAAAATCCCCAGACTTGGCTCGATTCCCTTTTCAAGCTCTTCCACGGCCATGGCGGGAAACTCCGCCTTCATCGCCTCCAGAAGCGCCGTGCGGTCGCGGGTCCCGTCAAGCAGCTTCAGAAAGCTCCGCACCACCGGATCGTCGAGTCCCATTTTGCCGTGCAGCAAAGTGGTCGCATGGGCGCGGGTCCGGGCTTCCTCCCGGCCGATGGCGCTGGCCCTTGGCCGTTCCGAAACCCCTTGCGCGACCGGAGCTCTCCAGGCGTGCAGCTCGATCATCTTTGTCACCGCCAGCCGCATCAGCAACGTGGCTCCCTCGCCGTCGAGCGCCAACCCGGTTCCCTCAAGCCGCGGCTCAATCTCTTCATAACTCAGCGCGCGCGGCCACACCGCCTCCAGTGCCTCCAGCAGCGCGATCGCGCCGGGGTGGTTCGATTCCATCCTGATCCCGCCCGGCAAGGTAAAGATCTTCGCCCCGGACGTTTCTCCCGGCGCTGACGCGGCTTGTGAAGCCAGCAACAGCCGTCGAAAATGCTCCGCCGGAAAATCGCGCCGCACCACCCGCTCCGCTCTGCAAACGAGCGTCTCCCGGTACATGCGCGCCCGCAGGAAGTCCAGCATCTGCTCTTGTTTCAGGATGTCGTCGCCCGCTGCGTTCTTGAGCGCTTGCCGCACTTCGGATCGATAGCATGGATCGGTTGGCGGCGGCAGCACTGCTTCGCTCAGGTACTGCAAACCATGCTTCCGGGCGTGCTCCACAAACTCAAAGAAGTGTACAGGATGATACGCATCGGTCATTTCATCGTGGTAGGTGACCTCAGGGCCGAGTTTCTCCATCTTCTTCAACTGCTCTTCAATCAGCAGCCGGTATGCATCGCCCTCCGGTCTCGCCTCAACCACTAAGTGAAGGAACCCCAGCGCGACCGGCACCCGCTGCTGCGGGTCTTCGATGTCCTTCACCCCATACAGCATCATGTCGCGGGTCATCCTGCGCAGATGCCCGCCCGGCAGCGCGTTGTAACTGACAAATGCAACTCCATTCGCCGTCAGCAACTCCCCGCAAACAGCCATCAGCCGTTCCCGCACCGCTGCCGGAACCCAGGCATAAAGCCCGTGCGCAATGATGTAATCGAACTGGCCCAGTTCCTTCCCTGCATCCAGCAGGTCGCCCGCAAAAATCCACGCATTTTTCAGGCCCAGTTCACGAATCCGCTCCTGCCCGCGTTCGACGGGCAGACGAGCCAGATCGAACCCCACAAACTCGCTCCCCGGGATGGCATAGGCCATGGGAATAAGGTTCGCGCCCTCATTGCACGCAATCTCCAGCACGCGGCAACGCTCCACCGGCACCGGCGAAAGCCCATGCAGAATCGCCATCGCCGCCAGCCGATCGGGATGCGTATCTGGATAAGGAAAACTCGGATAGGCAACTGCATCGTAGGGATCTTGCGCTGTGTGCATCGCCAGGCTCCTTGATTCCCGTTGGTATCAATGGGCATCGGAACAGCGCCCGGGGTTCACGGTCAAATCAGAACTCTATCTTTTCTCGGCTCAGCCGCCACGTTCTCAACGCCCATTGCCGCGCCGGCTGCCAACTCCTCATCCGTGTAATACCGGCCCGACTGATCCAGCTCCCCTGAAGCCAGCCGCCGCGAAACTTCCGCCAAGGCCTGACTGATAGCCTCGTGGAGTTCACGCGAATTAAGGTTCTTCACCGTGCCGCCTCCTCAATCCTCGCCCAGCGACTTACGCCGGCTGCAACTTCTTCTTCCCGCCCTTCTTCTCCACCACCGGTCCATGCGTCTCCACCGTCGGCGGCGGCGGTGCATCCCCAATCCGCTTCGAATAGCTGCACGACCCGCCCGCCTCCACCGCCGCAGCCTTCTTCCCTGCCCGCTTCTTCGGCGCACCCGCTTCCTCGGCGGCCTTCTTCTTGTTCGGGCATTCCAGGTAAATCCCCGAGCGCAGCGTCTTCTCCACCAGGTACGGGCTCCCGCACTCCGGGCACTTCTTCGCCACCGGTTTGTAATTCGACGTGAAGTCGCACTTGGGATAGTTCGTGCAGCCCCAGAAGGTATTCCCCCTCCGCGCCTTGCGCTCCGCCAGGTCCCCGGCGCCGCACTTGGGGCACTTCATCCCTTCGATCAGGTTCTGCTTCACGTACTTGCACTTCGGATACCCGGAGCACGACACGAACTCCCCGAAAGCCCCCTGGCGCAGCACCAGCGGCTTGCCGCAAACCGGGCAGTCCTCGCCCGTCGGCTGCGCCGTATTCTGCTTTTGCTGCAGCTTCTGGCTCAGCTTGCGGATGGTCTTGCAGGGCGGATCCTCGTTATAACCGGGGCAGGACATGAAAGGCCCGAAAATCCCCCGCTTCAGCACCATCACCCGCCCGCAGTTATCGCAGTACTCTTCGGTCTCGCCGGCCTCCTGCGCCTCCGGCGTGTTCATGTCCGGCTTGTCCGCAATGTTCTCCTTCGTAAACGTGCAGCTCGAAGGATCCTTCTTGTCGTACTTCGAGCACGCATAGAAACTCCCGAACTTGCCCCACTTCAGCAGCAGCGGCGACCCGCACACGTCGCACTTCTCCTTCGTCACCTGCTCCATCCGCTTGATGTTTTTCATCTTCTTGCCGGCAACCTCGAGTTCTTCCTCAAAGTGGTCGTAGAAACCGTTCAGCAGGTCCGTCCATTTCTCCTTGCCCTCTTCGATGTCGTCCAACTCCTCTTCCAGCTTGGCCGTGTAGGCGGTATTGAAGATATAGGGGAAGTTATCCACCAGCAGCTCGCACACCACCACCCCGATTTCGGTGGGATAGAACCGCCCCCGCGAACCGCCGTGCTTCACCACGTACTCGCGGTCCTGGATGGTGTTGATGATCGACGCGTAAGTCGACGGCCGGCCCACGCCACGCTCCTCCAGCTCCTTCACCAGCGAGGCTTCGTTGTAGCGCGGAGGCGGCTCGGTAAACTTCTGCACCGCATTGACGGCCGACGGCCTCACTTCGAGCGGAATCTCCGGCTCCACATAATCGGGAATTGGCTCCTTCTCGCCTCGAGAACCCGCCTTTTCGTTTCTCGCTTCAATCTTTGCAACCTCGAGGTTGTACTTCTTCCGAGCTTGCTCCAACTTCGCGTTCCTTGCTTCCACGGCCAGTTTCCTCAACTGGTCCGCCGTGGCCAACGGCAACCGCGCGCCTTTTGGAATTTCGGGCAGCCGGTCCTCCTCCTCGTCATCGGCTTCGTAGACCCGCAGAAAACCGTCGAACTTGAGAACAGAACCGGAGGTACGGAAGTTGTAAGTTTTGTCGCCAACCGCATCGATCTCAATCGTAGTCACGTCATAAATAGCGGGCATCATCTGCGAAGCAACAAACCTCTGCCACACTAACTGGTAAAGCCTCAACTGCTCCTGCGAAAGATAGCGGGCGATCGATTCTGGAGTGCGGGCCGCATCGGTCGGACGAATGGCTTCATGCGCATCCTGCGCATCCTTCTTACCCCTGTAAACATTGGGCGAGCCGGGCAGGTATTGCTTGCCGAGCTGGTTACTGATCCAGGCCCGAGCCCCTTCAACGGCGTCGGGAGAGACGCGCGGCGAGTCGGTACGCATGTAGGTGATCAGCCCGACTGGCCCCTCTGCACCCATCTCAATACCTTCGTAAAGCCTTTGTGCAACCCCCATGGTTCGGCGCACGTTGAAGCCCAGTCGCGCGGAAGCCTGCTGCTGCAGAGTGCTCGTCGTGAAGGGCACCGGAGCAGATTTCTTTCGCTCCTTCTTCTCAAAGGACCGAACCGTCCAGGTTGCCCTTGTCGCAGCTTCAATAATCTTCAGCGCAGTCTCTTCGTTCGGTACCGCCGGCTGGCTCACGGTTTCAACAACCGCTTTTTCCCCATCTATGCCGATAAAGCGAGCAGTGAGCAGTGTCATCTCTGCGGCAGAGCTTCCTGTTGCCTTGTATTGCAAAATCGCATCGATAGGCCAGTACTCCACCGGAATGAACGCGCCAATCTCCCGTTCCCGCTCCACGATCAGCCGCAACGCCACCGTCTGCACGCGCCCCGCCGAAAGTCCCCGCCGCACCTTGTCCCACAGCAGCGGCGATATCTGGTAGCCCACCAGGCGGTCCAGAACCCGCCGCGTCTGCTGCGCGTCCACCAGATTCTGGTCCACGTCCCGCGGGTGCTGGAACGCCTCCTGCACCGCCTTCTTCGTGATCTCGTTGAACGTCACCCGGCGAATCTTCTTTCTTTCCTTGGCGTTGGTCCCCAGTTGCAGCGCCAGGTGGTACGCAATCGCCTCGCCCTCGCGGTCCGGGTCGGGCGCCAGGTAAATCTCGTCGGCCTGCGCCCCCAGCTTCTTCAGTTGTTGCACAATCTTCTCTTTGCCCGGCGACACGATCAGCTCCGGCACAAACGTCCGCTTCTTCAGCTCCACGCCGATGTCTCTCTTCGGCAGGTCCATGATGTGCCCGATCGATGCCCGCACCTCAAAGCCCTTGCCCAGATACTTCTCGATCGTCTTCGCCTTGGCGGGAGACTCGACGATTACCAGTGATTTGCTCATTGCCATCCTTAATTACCTGATTACCTTGACCACTCTACCCTGTCCGGCCTGTTTGACTCACAATTAGACGATTCCGGCCCTCCATTGGATTCCTGGCCGGTTCGGAATCCGTCCGTTCCCGAAGCCGCACGTCCCGCTCCCGGAAAAACCACCCGCAAAGGTTGCACCCTACCACGGAACACCGCTTCATTTCCACTCCACTTCCAGTTTTTTCTCTCTCTGCGGTCCCATTTCCGCGTGCGCAGGAAGCTCTCCGCCCTCGAAACATTCGCTGCAAAACCCCATGAAACCGTGCGCTAAGAAAGGCGATGCAGGGGAATATTTGCTATACTTCAGCAAGAAGTAGCAAGATCTGCCCCTCAAGAAGTGGAGTCGCCAACATGCCGGATGTCCAAAAGATCAGCATCGCCTTGACCGGGGAGCAGATTGGCGCTCTCAAGGCCGCCGTGGAAACGGGAGAATACGCCACCACCAGCGAGATCGTCCGCGAGGCGATCCGGGACTGGCAATTCAAACGTGAGCTCCGCCGGGAAGACCTGAATCGCCTGCGCCAGTTGTGGGATCAAGGCAAGGCCAGCGGAGCCGCCACGCCGGTGGACTTCGGACCTGCGCGCCAAGAAGCGCGCCAGCGGCTGGCAATTACCGCAGAGGACCAGGTCCGTGCCAGTTGATCTTCTCTGGACCCCGCAGGCCCGCGAAGATCTGATCGAGATATATACGTACATCGGTCTCGACAACCCATCCGCTGCGGAACGCATCTTCGATGCCGTGCAGGCAAAAGCCGAATCGCTCGCCAACTTCCCGCGAATGGGCGTCAGGCGTCCCGATATCCGCCCTTCGACGCGTATCCTCATCGAAGGGCCGTACCTCATCCTCTACGAGACTCACCCCGATCGCGACGAGGGACACATTGATGACGTTGAAATCGTGAGAATCGTCGACGGGCGGCGGAATTTGAAGAATCTTCTCTGAAAGGGCGAAACGGTGAAAGACAGAACCCACGACGAAGCCATGGCGGAGCTGTTCAAGGAAGACCCCGCATACGCGCTTGAACTGCTGAACGGCATTCTCGAAGACGGCGAACAGGGCGAACTGCTCATTGCCCTGCGCCAGATGACCAAAGCATTTGGCGGTGTGCAAACCGTGGCCGAAATGGCCAATCTGAACCCAGCCCAGCTCTACCGCACCTTATCCGAACAGGGCAACCCTGAGTTGCGCAGCCTCGCCGCCATCCTCAAAGCCATGGGCCTGCGCCTCGCCGTCGAACGTGTCAAAGCTGCCTGAAACCCAGGCGTCAAAGCGAGACCGGTGGCACCCGCAAATGCTGCTCAGGATATAGCTTCTCCGGTACCCCAGGTTCCGATTCTGAGCCCTGGGAATTCCGCCGGACAGCCTGCCCTGAGCTTGCCGAATGGGCGCAGTTCTCAGGCAGACGTCAATTGACTGAATATCTCGGGTAGATTGACATGCAAAGGTGTCCGCTTGACTTCCAGGCGCGAGGATTCGACCCATTCTGTCCCGGAACACATGCGCCCGCTGCGCGTCTTTGGATCGATGATCCAAACCGTCTCCACTCCCATCGCGCGGTAGTCCTGGGCACGCTCCTGGGTGTCGGAGTAGCTATCGTCGGGAGACAGGATTTCGATGACCAGCAGCGGCGGATCGGTGAGAACATCCGGCTGCGGTCCCGCAGTGAGCACAACCAGATCGGGCACGCGAACCCGGTTCTCCGATACGCGCACCCGTTGTTCCGTGCTGCCGGTGATTCCCCATTCCTTCTCGTGCGTACCGAACCAAAGTGCCAGTAACCATTGCACTCGTGCGTGCTCCCACTTGCCCACGTTGCGCTCCCTGATTTCTCCATCCACGTACTCACGGTCCGGCCTGTAGCTGGAACCGAGGTATTCATGCAGCGGGATGTGTAAAATCGTAGCCACAATATGTATTCCTTAGCCTCTATCCAACTCCGCAAACAGCTCGCTCAGCACCACGCGGATCGGCGTCCCCGGCACACAAAGCTCATTGGTTCGAACTGGATGGAGTCCACTCGGTGAAGCCGTATAGGCTGCACGGCGCTCCGGGTCGAGGATCCAGATGTGTTCAACGCCGAATGCGAGATAGTCTTCAATGCGGTCCTGGAAGCGGCTCAGACGGTCTTCGGGCGAAAGGATTTCTATCGCAATCAGCGGCGGGTGAGTAATGATCCGCTCCTTCGGCGCGTCGGCACGCAACACCGAAAGATCGGGGACACGGAAATGGCTGCGGCTTACCTGCGTTCTCACATCGGTGACGGCCCGTATGCCCCAGGCATCCCGATGATTCATGAACAATTGCCCCAGAATGATTTGCAGCAGACCGTGATCGTACTCGCCCAAATTGCGCTCCTCGATGCGTCCATCCACGTACTCGCAGTCCGGCCGATAACTGGTATGAAGGTACTCTTCAACCGTCACAAACGGCTCGTAAAACTCCGGCGCGGGCATCGTAGCCATGGCAACAGTATGCTCCAAATGGGCGGGAAATCCAACCACGAACCTCAGCCCAACCTACAGCGTCCGCACGTAATTCTTCCCCGGCAAACACCGCACCCGCCCCGTCATCTCCAGCTCGAAAAGCGCCGTAAACACCTCGGAAGACGTCAGTTGCGTCTCCAGCACTTCGAGAATCTCGTCGATCTGCAAGGATTCGTCCGAGCGCAGAACCTCCAGCACCATGGCCTCCTGGGGCCGCAGCACCGGGTCCGGAAGAAGAGATGCGGCGTTCTCCGATTTGGATTCAGCCGGCGCTTCCGCCTCCAGTTCCAGCCGCACCTGCGAAGGCAGATCCTCCCACACATCTTCCCAGGTGGCCACCAGCTTGGCCCCCTGCTTGATCAGCGTATTCGGAGTCCACGAGTTCTTGCTGGTCACGTTGCCCGGCACCGCATACAGGTCCCGGTTCTGCTCCGCGGCGCAGCGCGCCGTCACTCGCGTCCCCGAGTTCTCTCCCGCCTCCACCACCAGCACCGCCACGCTCAGCCCGCTCAGAATCCGGTTGCGCCGCGGAAAATTCTGCGGCGCCGGAAACGTCCCCATCGGCATCTCGCTCACGATCGCCCCGCCTGTCGCCAGAATCTCCTCCGCCAGCTTCTTGTTCTCCTTGGGATAGATCACGTCGATGCCCGTGCCCCACACCGCCACCGTGGGCATGCGTGCCGACAGCGCCCCCCGGTGCGCGCAGCTGTCGATCCCCCGCGCCATCCCACTCACAATCAGCAGCCGCCGCACCGCCAGATCCCGCGCCAGCATCTCCGCCACGCCAGACCCATATGGAGAGGGATGCCGCGTCCCCACCACCGCGATCGCCGGCCGCGACAGCAAGCTCACCGGCCCCCTCACCCAAAGCACCGGCGGCGGGTCATAGATCTCCTTCAGCCGCTCCGGATACTCCGCGCAGCCAAAGCTCACCACCGTTGCCCCCTGCGCCGCCACGCGCGCCCACTCTGCCTCGGCTGCCTGACGCGCCTTCCCGTCAAAAATGAACTGCGCCGCCTCAGCCGGAAACCGCAGCCCCTCCAGCGCCGTCAGCGGAAGCGTAAAGATCTGGCTCGCCGCGTTCAACTGCCTCATCGCGTCCAGAATCCGCTTCGGCCCCAGCCCCGGCGACAGCGCCAGCGCCAGCCAAGCCAGCCGCTCCTCATCCAGAGCAGCCGCTGCCGGCAAAACCGCGTTTGGGGTCTGTGTCGTCATCGCCAGCCCGCTCCTGTCCAAAAACTGCACACTTCAACTTTCCTCACAGGAAACCAAATGCCCAGTTTAACAGGATTCTGCCCGCGTTACCCCCCACCGGAGTTCCCTGTCAAGCCCGGCCGTGTCGCCCCGCCCTGTTGTCGCCGCGGATACGCCTGCGGAATCTTTAACATGAGGTTGGTAGTCTAAGATACAGCGTGAGTTCGACCCCTCATCCTCGCCTGCGCGTCGCAGCCATCAACTTCCTCAATCCCGCGCCCCTCATGTGGGACTTCGAGCACCCGCCCCTCAGCGCCCCGCTCGCCCTACGCTATCAGATCGATCGCATGTCGCCCGCCGAGTGTGCCGACCGCCTCTCCGCCGGCGACGCCGACATCGGCCTGGTGCCCATCGCCGCCCTCGCCACCACCCCCGGCCTGCGCATCCTCCCCGGCTGCACCATCGCCTCCAAGGGCCGCGTGCGCTCCCTGCTCCTGGTGCGCCGCGCCAGCCGCCCGCTTGCCGCCCTCCGCTCCGTAGCCGCCGACATCGCCAGCCGCACCACCCTGGCCTACGCCCGCATCCTCTTCCACAAGTGGGGCAACCCGGCCGTCCCCTTTCTGCCCGCAGCCGCCGACCTCGACGCCATGCTCGACCTGGCTGACGCCGCCATCCTCATCGGCGACCCCGCCCTGCTCGCCCTTGAAGAGCAAGCCAACCGCTTCGAGCGCACCGGCGAGGAACTCGTCTACCACGACCTGGCCCACGAGTGGCGCTCCCTCACCGGCCTTCCCTTCGTCTCCGCCGTCTGGTGCGCCGCCACGCCTCACATTTCCGCGGGTGCGGGTGCCCCTGGTCTCGATTTTGAGACCAGGGATGAAACCATCGCCCAGGACTTCATCCAATCCCGCATCCACGGCCTGCAGAACATCGACGCCCTGGTGGCCGAATGGTCAAAGAGGCTCCCCATCTCCGAACAGACCCTCCACACCTACCTCACCACCAACATCCACTATGTGCTGGACGAAGAATGTCTCGAAGGCATGAGAGGCTTCTTCCGCATCGCCGCCTCGCTCGGCATCCTGCCAGAATACGACCCTCCCTTGAGTGAGCTTGCAGTTTAGGGAATCTCTGATTAAGTCGATGTTTTGAAAGGGCACGACCGGGGTACCCTCTGGGTCGCGTGCCGCAAGTGCTGCGATTAAGTCGATGTTTTGAAAGGGCACGACCGGGGTACCCTCTGGGTCGCGTGCCACAAGTGCTGCAAGATCAGCGTGGGCTTTAGATGGGATGA
>PLGM01000064.1 GCA_003139795.1 Acidobacteriaceae bacterium
TTATTTAGGGCCGGATCAGTAGTTGTTCGGAGTTCTCAAAAAAACGCCGGCCGTTCCGCTGCCGGCTCAATGTATTCTAGGCATTGTCTGGTGGACCCTGATGAAGACTCTTCTTCGAACGCTTCTCTACCTCGCGCTCATCGTCTGGCTGGGCGCGGAGATCTTTTTCCCTGTCGTGGCGGCCATTACGTTCACCACACTGCAGCCGGACACGCACACGGCGGGCACGATCGTGGGCCAGTTGCTGCGCATTCTGCACGGCATGGGACTGGTGTCGGGGATGGTGGCGCTGGCGCTGCTGGCGCTGGCTCCGGCATGGGGCATCTACAGGCCGCGTAACGTCCTGGCGCCGATGGGGCTCATTGTGCTGATGATCGGCTTCACCGTCTACTCGCAGTTTGCCATCATTCCAGCCATGGAGCGGGACCGCATCGCCGCCGGTGGCGCGATCAATACGGCCGACGCCGCCAACCCCGGCACCGTTCACTTCAACAAGCTGCACAACCGCAGCGAGCACGTGGAAGAAGCGATTCTGCTGCTGGGACTGGCAACGGTAGTGCTGGTGGCGCGGGCGGAATCCGCGCACGTCTGAGCAGGCAGGCGTCTTGAGTTCGTCGCAGACCCCGCGTCCGGCTCGTGCTAGACTCCGCGCCGGAGACATATCGGCATGGCGCCTGCCCGCGAAATTGCCAGCTCAGCCAATATGCTGGCGAACGCGCGTTCTCAGATCCAAGAGCGCATGGCCGCCGGGCGCATTCCGTGGATCGGCCCGCTGATGCTGGTCTCAGCACGCTCCGTCCTGTGGCTGACTTTGCAATCCTTTCTGGCGCTGGTTCTACTTGCCCTGCATCGTCCCACCCCGTTCCGGACGGCAGGCAACTGGTGGATCATCTACGGCACCCTCGTCGATATCTGCTGTCTCCTCGGCCTGCGGTACTTCACGCGCAAGGAAGGCATTCGTCTTCGCGACCTCATCGGCCCGATTCACCTGCGCTACGGACGCGACCTGTTCGTGGGGCTCGGCATTTTGGCCCTCTCCTATCCGTTCATGATGGGCGGCAGTTATCTCGCAGGTGTGTTGGTGTACGGCTCCACGGCCAAGGTCCCCATGGAGTTTATTCTGCAAGCGCACTCCTTGCCCATCTGGGCCACGGTGTACACACTGACCGTGTGGTGGATCATCCAGTCGGCTACGGAAGAGATGACCTACCAGGGATATGTGCTTCCAAGGCTGGAGGCGCTCACCGGCCGCACCTGGATCGCCGTTTCCGTCACCGGGTTTTGGTTCGCCGCGCAGCACTGCATGGTCCCCTTCGTTCCCGATTGGCACTATTTGGCGTATCGGTTTCTCATGTTTCTTCCTCTCGTCCTCTACATCATGCTGGTCTATCTGCGCATCCGCCGCCTGGCGCCGCTCATTGTTGCTCACTGGCCCATGGACCTCGGGGTCGCGATCATGACCGGAATTCATTGAAAAGCAGTTTCCAGTTGTCAGTTGTCAGTTGTCAGTTTTCAGTTGTCAGTTTCCGTGGAGTCAATGGCGCTGCATTGCACTCTGATCCGGCTTCAGCCCCTGACAACTGATCACTGACAACTGACCACTCTTCCTCCTGTATCATCGAAGAGGCTCTCAGGCGCGCATTTCATCCTGCCGGGAGCCCCATGGGACGTGCATGAAGACTGGCATTATCGGCCTGCCGCAGGTGGGCAAAACATCGTTATTCAAGATTCTGACCAAGGCCCGGCTTGAGGAGCGGGGCCACTCCAACCCGCGCGAGGCGCACATCGGCGTGGCGCGTGTGCCGGATGAGCGGCTGGAGAAGCTGTCGGCCCTCTACTCGCCGAAAAAGACCACGTATGCGTCGGTGGAGTTCGTGGACGTGGCGGCCATCGGGCAGGAGGCGCTGAAGGAGACCGCGTTCCTGGCCAGCCTGCGCCAGGTGGACGCGCTGATCCACGTGCTGCGCGCCTTCGAGGACGACGCGATTTCGCACGTGGGCCCCATCGATCCGCTGCGCGACATCCGTAACGTCGAGTTCGACCTGATGGTGAGCGACCTGACGCAAATTGAGAAGCGGCTGGACCGCGTGGAGAAGGACCTGAGGAAGATGCGCACCGGCGAACTGGAGCGGGAACACGCCCTTCTGGTGCGCTCGAAAGAGGCGCTTGAAAAGGAGCAGCCGCTGCGCGAACTGGAGATGACACCGGAGGAGAAGAAACTCATCAAGGGCTTCATGTTTTTGTCGCAAAAGCCTATCTTATATGCACTTAACATCGGCGAGAGCGCCACGCTGGGGGAAGATCTGGAGGCGGCTGTTAGCCGCTTCAAGCTGGACGAGGTTGCGCACCGGCCTAACTCAGGCGCAACGGCCATCTGCGGCAAGGTGGAGGCCGAACTGGCGGAGATGGACGACGAAGAGGCGGCGGAGTTCCTGTCGAGCTATGGGCTGCGCGAAAGTGGGCTGGTCAGGCTGATCCGCAAGAGCTACGAGCTGCTGGGACTGATCAGCTTCTTTACCGCCGGCGAGGATGAGTGCCGCGCGTGGACGGTTCCGGTGGGGTCCAAGGCGCCGCAGGCGGCCGGGGCGATTCACACGGACCTGGAGCATCACTTCATTCGCGCCGAGACCATCCGCTGGGACAATCTGCTGGCCGCCGGCTCAGAGGCCGCGGCGCGGGCCAGGGGCACGCTGCGCCTCGAAGGCAAGGAATACGTGGTGCAGGATGGGGACGTGGTGCACATCCGGCACAGCGGGTAGGGCCCGTGTTCAGGAGTTTTCCGATGTTGCTTCGAGAAAGAATCCGAACCGCGTATCTCTTGTGCAGCTTGCTGCTCCTTGGTTGCGGTTCGGTGAAACCGAGTGCGAAGGATGTGGAGCGAGACTTAACGAAAGCAGTTCCGTTGCAATCGACTCCGGTCCAGGTACTTGATTATTTAAGCGGGCAGAAGATCGAACACTCTCAATACCTCCGTGATGCTGTGCAGGGCAATTCTATCCATGCCGTAGTTCGCGATACATCCAAATGGGCTATTGTGAAGACCGATTGCGGCATCGTGTTCCGGTTCGACGATCACGATCGCCTCGTGGCATATGACGTACGCGAGCACTATACAGGGCCATAGAACCAGGTCCCTCAGGGGCTGAAACCCAGACGGGTTTTGGGCCACGTTTTGGCACGACTAAAGCCGTGCCCTTTCAAAGCGCCTCAGGTTCAAGACAGGAAGGGTTCAAATCATTGCTGAAGATCTCGCTGATTCTCGGCGCGATTGCCGCGCTGGCCGACGTGGCTGGCGGTCTGGTGCTGGTGCGGGCGCGCGGCGTGGAGCGCTATCTGCGCTACTTTGTGGCGCTGGGCGCCGGATTTCTGATGGCCACCGCAGTGATTGAGATGGCGCCCGAGAGCCTGAAGCTGAGCCCCCGGCTGGGGCCGATCCTGATCATGGCCGGCTATTGCGTGGTGCACCTGCTGGAGCACACCATCAACGCCCACTTCCACTTTGGCGAGGAGACGCACAAGGGGGAGTTTGTCTCGCGGCATACGGGCGACTCAGTGATGGCGGGCCTGAGCCTTCATGCGCTGTTCGACGGCGTGGCCATCGGCTCCGGCTTTTTGGTTACCAACTGGCTGGGCTGGCTGATCTTTCTGGCCATCTTTCTGCACAAGGCGCCGGAAGGATTCACGATGGCGTCTGTGATGCTGGCCAGTGGACGGAGCCGCACCACGGCGCTCTACTCCGCCGTGGCGCTGGCCGCCGCTACCCTGGCCGGCGTGCTGCTGATCGAGCTGGTCCCCAGCTGGCTGCCTTATGGATTGCCGGTCTCGGCCGGCGTGGCCTTCTACGTGGCGGCCACCGACCTGGTGCCGGAGGTCAACCGCGAGCCGGGCATTCGCATGGCGCTGGTGTTCTTCGCAGGAGTTGGTGCGTTCTTGCTGCTGAGGATGCTGCTGCCGGTGCTGTGAGAGCCGCCAGCCTTCAGGCTCGGGGTCGGAAGCCTATTTTCCCGGCGTAGAGCCTCGCCAGCAGCAGCCCATAATCCCAGGCTACTTTGAAGTTGGCCTTGCTTGCGCCCCTGTAGCGCAGGCCAAAGGCAAACGGGACTTCCTTGACCGACTCCATCCGGCCGCGCACCAGAATCTCCAGCAGCAGCTTGAAGCCCGAGGGCTGGAATTCAATGCCATTGATGCACTCGCGGCGAATCAGGAAGAAGCCGGTCATGGGGTCCTTGGCGCGAATGCCCGCTCGCTGAATGGGCCAGGTAGCCCAGACGGCGGCGGCGGAGAGGAACTTCCGGATCGGATTCCACTTGCCCAGCCGGCCGCCCTCGATATAGCGGCTGCCGATGGCCAGATCGCTGCCGGCCTCGATGGCGGAGAGCAGATGGGGGAGCACCTCTGGAGGGTGCTGCAGGTCGGCGTCCATCACGCCGAGAATCGCCGCATCGGTGTGCCGCCAGCCGTAAAGAATGGCTCCGGAGAGGCCGCGTTCGCCTTTGCGCACCAGCAGGCGCACGCGCGGGTCCTCGGCGGCGATGGCCGAGACAATCTCCTCGGTTCCATCGCGGCTGTCGTCATCGACGACCAGAATTTCGTAGGGAATTTCCAATGGATCGAGCACGGCGCGCAGATGGCCGAGCAGGCCGGGAAGGTTTTCGGCCTCGCGCAGGGTGGGAATGGCCAGCGCCAGTTTCTCTTTGGCGCGCTCCTGGGGCACGGCCTGCGGTGCAGAGCGCTTGGCGGAGCCCTCCTCGGGAGTGTAGAATGGACGAATCATAAGCTGGAAGCACGCTGAGCCTGAGTATACGGGGTTTATCCGGTTTGAGGCGCAAATTTCCGGTCAACATTCCGCCGATGTTGCTCCGTTTGGCCTCATCTCCGTTCTCTAACTTTCGTATAATTATAATCTAGGGACATTGATTTCACCCCGTAATCCTGCCAGTTAAGGTGTTCGGGGAATCTGCGAGCGAGTACCCATTTTGACAAATATCTTCCGGCTGGCCAATCAATCTCCTCTTCGCGCCGCGAATATTGAGCCCGAATCTTCGCTTGCCACGCAGAGCGAACCACCCACGCGAAGCCTGCCGGATGAAAATACCCCTCAGCAACAACGCTGGCGCGATCCAGTCAATCGCACCAGCCGGATTCTGGTTCCGATGCTGATCGCGCTCTTCCTGGCCCAATGCACGTGGTTCATCCGCACCCAGTCATTCACCAACGACGAGCCGGAGCACATCATTGCGGGAGTGGAGGCGTGGCACTTCGGCGAGTTCAAGCACTGGCACGACCAGCCGCCGCTGGGACGCCTGCTCTTCACACTTCCGCTCCTGAATAAGGGCGTAAGCTACCGGATCACCGAGGATCAGGTCCGTCCCATCGCGCCGGCGCCGGAGGTGTGGCTCTACCGCGCGCGTCCGGTCAATGTTTTGCTGGGCGTGGTGCTGTTGTTGCTGCTGTGGGGGACGGCGCAGCGGCTGTTTTCCGAGCAGGCGGCTCTATTTGTTCTGGCGCTTGGGGCTCTTTCGCCGGACCTGATTGCGCATTTCTCCCTGGCGACCATTGACGGCGTGGGCTGCCTGTTCATCTTCGCCTGCGCGGTGCAATCGTTGCGCTACCGCCGCAACCCTTCGCGCACCCAGGCCGCGATTCTGGGGGTCTTGCTGGGCGGTATGCTGCTGGCCAAGTTCAACAGCCCGCCGCTGTTTGCCCTGGCGCTGGGGATGGTTTTCTTCCTTCGCCGCGGAGAAGCCGGAGCGCGCCTGCGCGGATTCCGCTGGGGACGCACGGCGATGGCCGCTCTCATCGCCTGCCTGACGGTTTGGTCGGGGTATTTCTTTCACGTCTCCAAAGTGGTCTTCGCCGATCAAATGGTGACCATCCATTTCTCCGGCTACACCAAACTTCTGCAATACGAGATGCCGACTCTACAGACTCCCGTCACCATCTTTCTGCCCGCTTGCGAGTGGCTGACCGGATTGGGACAGGTGGTCGTCCACAATATCGAGGGGCACCGGAGCTTTCTGCTGGGACAATATTCGGCCACCGGCTTCAGAAGCTACTTTCTACTGGCGATGCTGTTGAAGTGGCCGCTGATCGTTCTGCTGCTAGGAGTCTCCGGCGCCGTCCTCGTGCTGTGGCGGCGGTTTCCGGCCCGGCGCGACCTGCTGCTGCTTGCCATCTTCCCTGCTGTCTATTTTGCCTTTGCGGTCACGGCGCACATCGACATCGGCATTCGACATATGCTGCCGGTTTATCCCTTTCTGCTGCTTTCCACGGGAGCCTTTGCGGAGTGGGCGCGCGGCTGGCGCTGGAATGCGCGCTGGACCCAACTTCTCTTGGGAGTTCTATTGCTGGCGCAGGCTGCCGACATTGCCCGCTATGCACCCGACTATCTCTCCTATTTCACGGTGCTCGTAAAACCGACGGACACCTGGAAGCTGTTGAGCGACAGCAATACCGATTGGGGCCAGGGGATGGTGGCGCTGCGTCAATTTCAGGCCGAGCATCCCAATGAGCCCATTCACCTGGCCTACGCGGGAGAAGTCGATCCCGCATTCTATGGCATACGCTACACCCGGCTGCACGAAGAGGACCACCCCTCCGGGCTGGTCATCGTCAGCGCCACGCATCTTTCCGGTCAACTGCTGAAGAACCACTACGCCTATCGCTGGCTCTTGCAGTACCCCATAAAAACGGTTTTGAATCACACGCTCTACGTCTTCGAGGTGCCGCAGGCCAACGCGGCGCTGAGTCCCGGTAAGCCTGTACAAGCTGATAGCGGCGCGGGGGCTCGAACGGCATATTCGCCATAACCAGTAAGTTAGCCCTACCAGAAAGAAGTTCTCCTGACCGAAATCTCACGAGCTTTTGCATGCTGCAAGCGTTGCTGGCAAGAACGACGATCAACGAGGTCCTCACTTGAGACATAAGCGTTTTTTATCCGCATTGTTGCCCATTCTGCTGTTTTCAGCGATTGGATTTCTGGTGATGGGCTATCATCCAGGAGCCGAAGATGACGGGATTTATCTGACCGCGGTCAAAGCGGATTTGAACCCAGCTCTCTTTCCCCACGATGCGGCTTTTTTCCAATTGCAGATGAACACCAGCGTCTTCGACACGTGGATGGCGCGTTTTGTGCAGTTCACCGGCATTCCCGTGGCCTGGTCGGAGCTGCTTTGGCAGGCGCTATCGATCATCCTGATTCTCTGGGCCTGCTGGAGCATTGTCTGTCAGCTCTTTGAGGAAGCCACGGCGCGATGGGCGGGACTGGCCATGGTGGCGGCCATGTTCACACTACCGGTGGCCGGCACGGCGCTGTTCATTGTGGACCAATACCTGCA
>PLGM01000009.1 GCA_003139795.1 Acidobacteriaceae bacterium
ACTGGGCCGACCTCGCGCAACAGCGGCTTGCAGCCCAACAGGAGCAGCAGGTGCTCGCCAATCAGATCGCCGCGACGCGCATCTGGCAAATTGACCGTAAGACCGGCGATGTTTCGTACACGTTGAACGGGCAGGTTTCCGTCATCGACCGTGGGCGCGTCGTCACTGTGCTCAACCAGGATAAAGCCGCCGTCCTCTTCGGATTAGAGATGGCCGTGCAAAAATACGGATCGCGCATCGCNNCGAAGGTTGCGGCGCAACAAGGCTTAGCCGTCCAATTCACGGACCCGGAGATGCAACAAGCCCTCCGCTTTCTACAACGTATGGCAAATCCTCGCCAACGCCAGCAGGAAAGAGGCGGCAGGTAGACCGTGGCTGAAGAAACCGCTCGTCAACGCTGGCGATGAGCATGAGCAATGTGCCGTCGCCCGTCGTCTGCGGAGCTTCCGCGATCATCGCGGATGTGCGGTCGCCGCCATCAATATGTACTGACCGCGACTACACTGTTGTGGGGCGGGTTGGCGTCTTGAGTTTGTGGACGGCTGCAAAGTAGGCCACCATCACGCGAAACGTCTTGGACTTGTTCACCCCGCCGAGAATCTCCCCGCCCACTCTCTCCAGCTCGTCGGCAATCTCGTGGGTCAATGGGAAGACGAACGATGTGTCGATGCTCTGAAACGGAATGTCCAGCCACGGGCCGTTATAAAATGCCTGAATCTGCGCCTGAGCGGCTTTCGTCTTGAAGTTCATGATGATGTGCTCGGCCAGGGCGTTCTTTCTGCGGATTTTCAGCACGGCAAAAAGTTGGTTGAAATATCCCTTGGTGAATTTTGAATCCACCGTGAGCCGGATTTGAGTCCGCTTCTCTGCGGGTGCAACGATTCTGCGGTTTGTGCGGGTCGTCGCCTTCTTTGGTGGGACCATGTTCCTTCCCTCTCTTGATGTAGTATACATCAGAACTGTCATACATAGTGGAGATCTTGCAACTGTAGGTAATCAAAGGGTTTGTTGTGAAGGAATCGCCGGGGCGTAGTGGATTCATCGCATAGAGATACTGAGTGCAATCCACATCAACCAAAGCAAACCTAACCGTGAGGGTGTAGGGTGAAAAGGAAGCTGACCAGAGAATTCGTCGATGTTTGCCAGCGCATTTAGCTTGTTCGGAAAGGCCTCGTAGATAGCAGGCACTCAGGCAATACCCTCAACAAACCTTGGCCACAACAAGGTTGACCGTCACGGACGGATAACAGCGATCAAATTATCTCCCCACACCTGTTCTGGCATTAGTCAGATTCTTGACTTGACTAATGCCTAAAGCCTCTTCCAACAGTTCCAGTGCTTTTCTACGATCCAACCGATCAGCATGGAATTGGCCTGAGAAATCAAGGGGGCATCCAAGACATGCCCTTCGACAGGCACTGTGATGCTCTTCCGTACCCCGCAGGATGGTCCGAGCTTTGTGCATCCACTCTGCTCCGAGATTCATCAATTCAAGGCAATGACCTGAGCCTCCAGGCGTTGCGTCGTACAAGAGGATGCGTGTGCCTTGTACCGTTTGACGCTTGATGTCCACTTCTAATTCACGGCTGTCCAGGTCTAGCAATTGAGTGCCTGCGAGGACAAGCGCTCGTCCAAGAGAATACGCGGCCGCATCATCAAATGATTGATCCCACTGGAGAAACAACATATCGGTAGTTTCACGGGCGGCCAGAACCTTATTGCGAAGGACGAGTTCTTGATCCCGTGACCAGCATCTGATCGTTTCTTTGGAGGAAAAAATAGAAGGATGTTCCCTGAAATTTCGAGGCAAATCCCGAGGAATCCCTTTTCGGTCTGGCGGAGTGGTTTCGCTAACTGCAAACCCACATCGAGTACATACGGCAAATCCAAAACCTTCCTGTCCCCCATTACCATCTCCGGCATTTCGATAGAGAAGCTCTCCCCGCCCAGCTTCAAAATACGTGGCGGTTAATCCTTGGATGCCGGCAAATTTCTCAATTATCGTTGTTGCATCCCCTCTTGTTATGCCGTCGAGCGCAACAACAACAACTTCTCCAATTCGATCCAATCTCCGACCAGGCGACTTGGGTGGCGCCCAGGCCGCTGTGGTGTAGCCAAACCGTGGAAACATCAACATCTGTCCCTGTTCGGCAGGTCCCTCGTGACACTCTCGGCAGGCTTCATTTGGGCTGGTTGCCAAATACTCGTGCTGATTGGCACACTTCAATGCCCAGTAGTTCAATCCCAATGCCTCATCGCGGTTAGAATCAGTCCAGTGCTTGAGAATCCCCTTGGACTCCACGACCTTTCCGCCAACCAATAACTCCGCACCGGGGACATACTCGCTTAAGGCAATGAGGGATTGGCGTTCCAAGCGATACTTTTCAGATTTCGTCGATTTATCTTCAGCAGCGTTTTTTGGAACTCGAACAGACAGCCGTTGTAGATTAATGGGAAATCCATAGCGAGGGAGGTAACCGGCATCTGAGAGCCATGCGATAACGCTTATCTCCCCCATCGCTCGAATCTGATAACGAATGGAATTTGCCTTACTTCGCTCCGCAGGGATAGATTTGTGCGGAGGCTGCTTCGGAATCTCCAGCCACGCATCCAGGAGCGACCTGTAATCCTGTTCCCATCGACTCACAGTCTCTAGAAAGTCCTTTTCTGATTCGTGAAGAAAAGTAAGCCATTGCGCGTCCCCCGCAGTAAGGGATTCAAGCGGCGTGCCGACGACCATAGATTTGCAACGCTGGCGGTACGATCTCCCGGAACTCTGTAAGAATTGAACAAAATCGTTATGCTGACCACCTGGAGAAGGCGCCCAATCGGGTTTGACCTCACCGGTCCATTTTGTCGGTCCAATCTCAAATCCACAAAACTTTCCCATCGTCGAAAATGCGTCCATGGCTCCAGTGAAAGAGCCTTGGCGAGGGACGAAAAACTCTCCCAGCATCATGGCGTGCAAGTGCCGTCTCGTGATCCGCTCGCGATTCAAGAACACCGTCTGCTTGCGGAAATCACGATGGATGAACTCCTCAAAGTTAAGGAACACCTCGCGGTCAAAAGGCCTATTGCGCGCAAATGTCACAACGAGCGAAGACCCATCCGACCGCCGTCCCGCTCGACCTGCGCGCTGCATGTGGTTGGCGCGGCCAGGCGGAACATTGCCCAATAACACGCCGTTCAAACCGCCAATGTCGATTCCCAATTCCATCGTTGTCGTCGACGACAGGAGGTTTCTTGCGCCCTCTTTGAACAGATGCTGTCGTCGTTTGTTCTCTTCCGGGCTGAGTTGTGCGGAATGTTCCTCGCCCCACAATCCAATCCTAAAAATAGGAGACTCGCGCAGTTCCATTCGGCTACGTCCCCATCGGGAATCCCCATTAGCTTCATCTTCGGAGATGGGATAAAGGTTTCCGAGACATCCTTTCAGCGGCCCCCAGCCTACTATTGCACGTGGCCAAAGTGTGGCGGTGTCAGGGCACCGAAACAATGTTGGCGGTCTTCTGAGTCGGACCTGGTCGAAAACGATTTGGAAGGCTTCTGCCGACGTTCCGAGGCTTACTTCGTGACTTCTCACCGCTTTCAACCACGGCCACCGGTCCTCCAATGCACCGGCGTGCAACTGATCAAATGCCACCTCAAGCATCTTCACAGCAAGTGTGTCAGAAGCTCCAGATGATTGTAAGACTCTGCGGGCGAACCACATCCGCATTTGCAGACGGTCTTCTGTTCGGTTGTCCACACCGACAAAACGTCGTGCCGACCATCCATTTGTCGCCTTTGTAATCCAGCGCCCTTGAAGCGGCGACTCTCCATCCCAAGTTCTCTTCTCTGATGGGTTTGACCAGTCAACTGCGCGGTCAGCTCGAACGGTGTCGAGCAAGGCAGCCAAAAAGTGTGGCCATGCTTCTGATAATGTGGTGGCCGCTGCTTCACAAGATGATAATTGGCTCTTAAACTCACCGGGCATCGTCAATTGCTCTATTCCAGGGTATGCAATCTCTATCAATCCTGCTGCTTCAATTGATACTGCGGTTCGCAACGGATTGTCGAGTTCTGTTGCGATCAGGCCTTCCAGATGAGCAACAACTTGTGACCGATTGTCTTTCCAATCCTGCTGCCTCCATTCATAACCATGCTTTTCAGCCTGCTGCCTATCTAGAATCTCGCCAATCCTTGAATCCTGCGCCAAATATTCGGCGAATACGCTAACGGGCAAACCCTGCGAGGCATACGTCTGTTTGACCCTCCATTCCTCACTTTTCTTTCTAGCTTCCCTCCGATCCTGCTCTGAAAGCGACAGATCGGCTATGTCAATTTCGCATCTTTCGAGTTGTCGAGTGATGTATTCCATTGTTGGTGGTGCAACCTTCAGCACCGTGTCGGCGATGGCCGCACGAATCAACTGGACTTCATGTTGCCGCGACAAAAGTGGCCCTAGTCTCGCAGCTTCTCGGCGAGAGTCGCTAAAACATAACAATCGGCGTCCCTGTGCTGGTTTCCAGTCTCGGCTGTTGTCGGGATAGACAGGCATTCCATGGAGAACCGTTTCAGCCAAAACGCCAACCGCCAGTCGTGCACCACCGACTAATGGTTGCGCATTCAAAGACCGATCGTCCTCATCTTCATCTGCGTCAGCATTGCTCCAATTACACCCGCAATGTGGACACTGTTGTTGCGTGCAAGATGAAGGGTCGTTGCAGTCGGTACCGTGTACCGGGCAGGGAGCACGATATAGCAGAGTTCCATTGCGTTGATTAAACCACTCTCCTGTTTGTGAATTCACGATAACGGTTGATAGCGACCGACATGGCGAGCTGGTGACCAAGTAATATCGGCGCTTTGAGGTAGAGACAAGAAGGCCAGAATCCATATAGCCACTGTCCCGATTCTCGTAGCCAGCCAGCGCCCACAATCCGCAGGCCTTACAACGAACAATTGGTAAGGTGATTGAATCGCAGTAGCTGCATCGATCACGAGATGCTTGCAGCGCACCAACCTCATTCGCCCGCATCTCTTTGGGAGCTGTGCAGACGGGGTTGATACACACGGAGAGTCCTTCAGGCGCCCGGACCAAGCAATGAAGACGGTGAGGAACAAGTGGCGCGATTTCAGGTTGAGGGCGAGCCGACGCTGCAAGACGGAGAAGCAAAATCGTCGCGTTTTTGGCTATCTGATCGGATTCGCCCCACAATTCCTGAGTAAGGGCATCCAAAGACCACAAATCTTGTGTGTGCATTCGTTCAGCAAGTCTTCGGATATTCGGCACCGGCTCCAAAGAGACTTTCAGAAACCGAGCGACAATCCCTCCAGACGTCAACTTTGCTTGAGCAAGTACATCTTCTGGCACCAGAGACTTCATGATTTCTGATAGGGTTGTTATGCTCCGTGTGTCTTCCGGCGCAAAACTCCCATCGGCCGCGAAGGTGATAATGTCCAGGTCGGCGCACCCCGCAAGTGGTCCGGGAACAGGGTGCGGGCTGTGGACGGCTTCTTGTGAATCGAAACTCAGCGGGGCTTTCTTTCCTTCGATAACACTGACTGATGAATCTCGAACAGAAAACACTGTTGCCGCAAACCGACCCAAATCTTCACGGCTACCACCAAGTGTGGCCGAGGTTGCAATATGAGTTAGAGCTGGTTCCGCAAATTC
>PLGM01000276.1 GCA_003139795.1 Acidobacteriaceae bacterium
AAAGTAAACGATTTCAATCTGCCTGAAAAATTTGCTGATGCTGGCATTGAACGACAATCCCGATGGGCGCCGGCACGCGGCGAGTTGCGCACCTCGCCGCCCCGGATTTCGGAACAAAGTGCCTCATCAAGTTCGCGCCCCCACCGCTTTCATTTTTGCTCTTTGATTCACTCCATCAGCGAAAGGGCCGCGTTTCTCATGGGCGATGCTGTCGATTATCCCTCTTGACGACCGACAATTTGGCTCCCATGAGGCGCTGAGTGCAAAGGACTGGACGTTTTCTGTTGCAAGTTTCGCCTCGGCAGGTTCCCCGAAGCTGCGGTACTCGTGGATCATCCCCGAAAAGTACTTGAAGACCTGGAAATGGAAGATTTACCCATCTCGCTTGAACACGCGCGGTTGGCGGGCTCGCCCGTTGATCAGCACCAGAATCCATTCGACCGGATGTTGGCGGCACAAGCGCTCCTGGAAGGTCTGACCCTGGTCAGCGCCGACACTGTCTTCGACGATCTTGCCGTATCCCGCCTGTGGTAACCAGGTGACAAGAAAGTTACATTTGCACCGACTCGGAGCTGTTAACCTAAATGTATGAAATTCGGGGTCCTGGTGTTTCCCGGCTCCAACTGCGACCACGACACATTCCACGTGATCTCCGAGGTTGCCCACCAGCCCGTGACCTTTCTCTGGCACGACGCGGACGATCTGGCCGGCGTGGATGCGGTCCTGGTTCCGGGCGGTTTTGCCTACGGCGATTACCTGCGCACCGGCGCCATTGCGCGTTTTTCTCCCGTCATGCAGGCGGTGCAGCGGTTTGCCGCCGGCGGCGGTCTCGTCCTCGGCATCTGTAACGGTTTCCAGATTCTCACCGAAGCCGGTCTGCTCCCCGGCGCGCTCATGCGCAATGCCGGCCTCAAATACATCTGCAAGCAGGTTCATCTCCGCGTCGAAACCGCCGATAGTCCATTCACCAACCAACTCGCCAGGGGCGACGTGCTCCGGATTCCCATCGGGCACATGGAAGGGAACTATTTTTGCACTCAGGATGAGTTGCATCAGCTTGAAACCGAGGATAGAATCGCCTTCCGCTACGCCACTCCCGGCGGGGAAATCACCCCGGAAGCGAATCCGAATGGCTCTCTGAGCAACATTGCCGGCATCCTGAACGCCAAAAGAAACGTACTGGGGATGATGCCCCACCCCGATCGGTCGAGCGAGCAATTGCTCGGATCGTCCGACGGCTGGAAGATTTTTGCCTCCATGGTTGAAGCTCTGGCAACTCATTGAGTTTCTGGTCTCAACGTACGGAGAACGGGTCAAAATGATCGACATTCACCACCATCTGATCTACGGCGTCGACGACGGACCTCCCGATCTGGAAACCTCCCTGGCCATGGCCCACGAAGCTGCCGCCGAGGGCGTCACCCACATCGTCTGCACCCCCCACGCCAGCGACACGCATCCCTATCAGACCGCGGTGAACCAGGAGCGCCTGGCCGAGTTGCGCGAACTGCTCAAGGGTGAGCTCCAGTTGAGCCTCGGGTGCGACTTCCACCTGAACGCTTCCAACATCTTCGACGCCATTGAGAACCCTCTCCGTTATTCGATCAACGGAAAAGGTTACCTGCTCATCGAGTTCCCCAACATGGTGATCCCTCCCCAGCTCACCGAGGCCATGCGCAGGTTGCAGAACGCCGGCTACACCCTCATCATCACCCATCCTGAGCGCAACCAGGCGCTCTACCAGCGCCCCGATCTGCTCGCCGACTGGATGCGCGCGGGATGCCTCATCCAGGTCACCGCCGCCTCCCTCTACGGGCGCTTCGGCAGGATGGCCGAAGCCTTTGCCAATGAACTGCTCGATCGCAACTGGATCGACTTTCTCGCCACCGACGCGCACAACCCCCAGTGGCGGCCGCCGCACCTGAAAAAAGCCTATAAATACGTGGCCAATCGGGTCGGCGAGGAGACCGCACGGAGGTTGTGCATCACCAATCCTCAGGCCGCTGTGGAAGGAGCCTTGTGGCCGGATCAGCCTGAGCCCGTCGGGCTGTGGGACCGTGTGCCGCTGAAGTTCGATCCCAACCGTCTCTCCACCAATTCCAGGAAAGCATCCGGCAAGAATGGTTCACGCCAGAACGGAACCGGCGCTCCCGAGGCGAAGGCAAGGAGCTTTTGGGATCGCCTGTTCGCGCGGTAAATGCGCCACCTTGGGGAGGGTCTCTGGAACGAAAGATGAGGCTGCCCAATGATCGCTTCAACCCTGATGAACATTCTCCAGAACGTGGCTGTCTCCGTAATCAGCGGAGTACTCGTTCCAATTCTGCTCGCACGGATACTCAAGGGAAGAGGACGGCCGAAACTCACCATCAACTACCGGATCGTTCTGTCTTTGACCTTGGCGGCAGCAGTCTTTGGTGTACTGTATTTCTTCGTGAATCCCAAGCCGGAGGTCTGGATTGCCGGAACAGAAGAAATGGCTCCTTCTGTGTCGGAGAATGGGGAAACTCAGTATGACTTTAAGTTGAACGGATACGTGACGCACTGGAACGGAAATGTCTATCTTGTAGTAAAACCGATCAATTCCTCCTTCTGGTATATTCAGCCGCCGACGGTTTACGTGGGTCCGGCCGAAAACGGAAGGCGGGACTGGGCAGGTCAAGCATCTTTCAAGACCAACGTAGAAGGTGCTGGGGAAAAATTCAACATATACGCCATAGCTACGTCCGCCAAATACAAGGGAAATGAGGCGCTCTCCGCCGAACCGGATGGCTATGAGTCGAATATGAACTCTCTGACACGCCACCGATAGCGCATCGACCGGGCTCGCTCAGTACTTCGGCTCACTGGCGGCAAGCTGGCTTACAACCCCAGCCCGCCATCTACGGCCAGAATCTGGCCGGTCACAAAGTGCGGCCCGGTGGCAAAGAAGAGCACGGCCTGGGCAATATCGTCCACCGTCCCGTTGCGCTGCATAGGGGTCTTGACGGAAAAATGCGCTGCCTGCCATGCATCGCTCTCTTCCATCTCAATCCATCCCGGCGCCACGCAGTTCACGCTTACCTGCGGCGCAAAGGCCTTGGCCATGGCCTGCGTCAGCATGTGCAGCGCGGCCTTCGAACTTGAGTAGTGCGCGTGGCCGGCCCAGGCGTGAATCCCGCCCAGCGAGCCGATGTTCACAATCCTGCCCTCCACCGCCCGCAGGTGGTTCAATGCCTCCCGCGCCACCAGAAACGGCCCCCGCGCATTGGTCTCAAAGACCGCGTCCCACGCCTCCAGGCTGATGCGCTCCAGCGGAACAGCCGCAAAGACGGCGGCGTTGTTCACCACCACGTCCAGCCGTCCAAACCTGTCGGCAATCAAGGCTATCGCCTCGCGCACCGAGGCCTCCGAGCGCACATCGCATGCCACCGCCAAAGCGCGGCATCCCAGTGATTCGATCTCCTCCGCCGTCTGCGCGGCCTCAGCCTGGGAATTTCGATAGGTGATCGCCACATCCGCGCCCGTCCCCGCCAGAGCCAGGGCAATCCCCCGCCCTATGCGCCGTGCGCCCCCGGTGACCAGTGCCGATTTGCCGCTCAGGAGTTGGGTTGGCATCACAAGTCAATCAGCGATTTCGGAATCTCGAGTTGCGCCTGTTGCTCCGCACTGCCCTAATGCGGCTGCGGCTGGCTGGGCTGCGGGTTCGGCTGCGTGCCGGCGTCGGCCGGCTTGGCCGACGCCGGCGTCGCCCCTGGCGCAGCGTCCTTGGCGGGAGCCGCATCCGGGCTCTTGCCGCCCACCTCGGATGCGTCGTGAATCTTGTAAATCGAGTACTGCTCGCCCGGCCGCTTCATCCGGATCTCGATGGCCATCTCCGCCTTGTCGACCTTGTAGTCCTCTCCATAGGTCTGAAAACCGCGCGCGATCACCTGCAACCGCACCGTGTCCCCGATCGGCAGCACATCGATGATGGTCTTGCCGTCCTCATTGGTCTTCAGCTCCATGTTCCCCTTGTCCTTCTCCCCCTGCATGGGGTGAAAGACCACCGCGGCGTTCTCGATCGGCTTGCCGTTCACATCGCGCACAATAGTCACTTCGATCTTCGCGGTCGGCGGGGGACTCTTGTACTTGCGGCCACGCTTGGTGGTGTCCTGAGCGCCGGCAGTGAGCAGGCTGGCGGCCAGGCCGGCTACGGCCACGAAGACGCTGAGACGAAAAATGGAGCGGCGCAACATGGCCTCCATTGTAAACGGTTTGACGGGGCCAGGGACAGCGGGTGAGCCGAATCTCGACGCGCGCGGCCCCTGCTCGACGCCATCATACTTTATGAGTGAAATCCACTCATATTTTAACAATGCCCACTTGACATTTCCTCTCCTATTCTCTATCGTTAGCAATTGGAAGGCGAGAGTGCTAGCACGCGGCTGGCAGAACTGCTCAGCACGGCTGCGACAGCTCCGCTGCGGCCCGCACGGCGCAACTTCCAGAGCTCTATTCTTGAAAACCACTCGAATCCCGTGGCTGGGGCTCAACCCTGCCCGGATCTGAAGGAGAAGCGAAGCAATGGCATCAACATCGGTAGCAACCACATTCACCCCCCTCCACGACCGCATCCTCGTCCGCCGTCTGGAAGAGGGCGAAACAGTCCGCGGTGGGATCATCATCCCCGACAGCGCCAAGGAAAAGCCCCAGGAGGGCGAAGTCATCGCCGTCGGCAAGGGCAAGTCCAACGACGAAGGCAAGGTCTTCCCCCTCGACGTCAAGGCGGGCGACAAGGTCCTCTTCGGCAAGTACTCCGGCACGGAGATCAAGATCGACGGCGAAGAGTTCCTGATCATGCGCGAGGAAGAAGTTCTCGGCATCGTCAAGAAGTAGCCTGACAGCCGCGCTCGGCGCGTGTTCGCGGTGCTTGCGGAGTTAGCAAGTCAGCCCGTCGGCAAGACTGACAACTGATCACTGACAACTGACAACTGAATTGGAGAGTTTCAAACATGGCAAAGCAAATTCTGCACGGTGAAGATTCCCGTCAGGCGATCCTGCGCGGCGTGAACATCCTCGCGGACGCCGTCAAGGCGACGCTCGGGCCCAAGGGCCGCAACGTCGTCATCGAGAAGAAGTTCGGCTCCCCCACCATCACCAAGGACGGCGTGACGGTGGCCAAGGAAATTGATCTGAAAGACCCGATGGAAAACGTCGGCGCCCAACTGGTGCGTGAAGTCGCCTCCAAAACCAGCGACGTGGCCGGCGACGGCACCACCACCGCCACCGTTCTGGCCCAGTCCATCTTCCGCGAAGGCGTGAAGACGGTCGCAGCCGGCGCCAACCCCACCGCCCTCAAGCGCGGCATCGAGAAGGCCGTCACGGTCATCATCGGCACCCGCGACAAGGACGGCAAGTGGACCGAAGGCGGAGCCCTCGGCAAACTCTCCAAGCCCGTCGACGAAGGTACCGTGGCCCAGGTGGGCGCCATCTCCGCCAACGGCGACCAGGAGATCGGCGACATCATCGCCGAAGCAGTCAAGGTTGTGGGCAAGGATGGCGTGATTACCATCGAAGAGTCCAAGACCATGCACACCGGTCTTGAGACCGTCGACGGCATGCAGTTTGACCGCGGCTATCTCAGCCCCTACTTCGTCACCGACGCTGAGCGCCTGGAAGTCGTTCTGGAAGATCCTTACATCCTCATCTACGAGAAGAAGATCAGCGCCATGAAGGACCTCCTGCCTCTGCTCGAGCAGGTTGCCCGCGGCGGCAAGCCCCTTCTGATCATCGCCGAGGACGTGGAAGGCGAAGCCCTTGCCACCCTGGTGGTCAACAAGCTTCGCGGCACGCTCAACGTGGCTGCCGTCAAGGCTCCCGGCTTTGGCGACCGCCGCAAGTCGATCCTGGGCGACATCGCAATTCTCACTGGCGGCAAGGCCATCACCGAGGACCTCGGCATCAAGCTCGAAGGCGTCAAGCTTGAGGACCTGGGCAAGGCAAAGAGGATCACTATCGACAAGGACAACACCACCATCGTTGACGGCTCCGGCAAGTCCAGCGATATCGAGGGCCGCGTGAAGGAAATCCGTTCGCAGATCGAGAAAAGCACCTCGGACTACGACAAGGAAAAGCTGCAGGAGCGCCTGGCCAAGCTGGTGGGCGGCGTTGCCATCATCAAGGTCGGCGCAGCCACCGAAACCGAGCTAAAGGAGAAGAAAGCTCGCGTTGAGGATGCTCTCCACGCCACCCGCGCGGCAGTCGAGGAAGGCATCGTCCCCGGCGGCGGCGTGGCCCTGCTCCGCGCCATTCCGGCGGTCGACGAGCTCATCAAGAATCTCGAAGGCGACGAGAAGATCGGCGCGCAGATCGTGCGCCGTTCGCTCGAAGAGCCCATTCGCCAGATCGTCGCCAATGCCGGCGAAGAAGGCGCCGTCGTCGTGGCCAAGGTCCTTGAATCCAAGGACTTGCACTACGGCTACAACGCGCTTACCAATAAGTTCGAGGACTTGGTCAAGGCCGGCGTCATCGACCCCACCAAGGTGGCCCGCACGGCGCTGCAGAACGCAGCCTCGATCGCGGCTCTACTGCTCACCACTGAAGCTCTGGTGGTCGAGATCCCCGAGCCCAAGACGGCTCCGGCCGGCGGCGGCCACGGCGGCATGGACGGCATGTACTAAACCGCCTCGGCAACCGCGCTTTCGCGCAAAACCAAAAGGCCTCCAGCTTCAGCTGGAGGCCTTTTTCGCACTATCCTTTTTGTCTCCGGACCTCGAAGCGCCCCGGCGCCGTCGAACCAACCAGGCCTGCTCCGTCTGCCGGCGCCACAGCCCGGCCCAATCCGCCCTCCGGTCTAGGAGGACATCGCCGCCCTGCCCGGGACGGCCGTCTGCCGCAGCGAACGCAACCACCCCGCCGAAAGCCACGGCCCCGGAATCGCGAACTCACTCCAGCCGCAGTCCAGGCACACCTGTACGTCTGGCGAGGGGGTCATGGGAGGGTGGCTGAGAGTGCGGGGGCTATTGCGATAAAGACGGATCTCCGCAGGGATAACAGACAGAGCAGCGGATTGGCACTTTGGGCAAATCATGTGTACACCTCAATAAATCAAGGAAACAAGCGCTTCAGGGGCAATCAAAAACAGCAAAGCACACCCAACTGTAATCCGAATACGGCCACGTTTACAACAGGAACTTTCCCAAAAAGCGAAACGCAGGCCAGCAATTCTTCCCGTTTCGAAATACGATTTGACTACATCAAACTGTCTTTAACCTTTGTACCGCTCAACCCGGCCTCTACCCCCCATCCACCTTTGCGCGTCCATCTCTTCGTTCCCCTGCTTTCTCCTCATGCGTCCCAACGGATCAAGCCCCCATTCCCGCCGCAAACACCCATTGCCCAAAATGCGGATCGGGGTCCCCGAAGGGACCCCGATTTGCCGGTCTCGCTCGAACAGCAAGGTCAGTAGGTGATGTGAATCCCCATGGTGAAGGCCCTGGCCCCGCCGATGGTGCCCAGCACGGAACCGAAGTTGGCGGCGTTGTTGGGGCAGCCGCCGCTGACGGCATACACCGAGACGCAGGTACCCGTGTTGAGCGGGATAAGGGTCGGAATGGTCAGCGATTTACCCGAACCGGTGGAATAGGGCAACTGATCCAGATTGGCCAGCGCGGATTGCTGGTCAGCCGGGCTATTGCTGGTCACGATCTGGCCGTAGTTGACGTAGTAGTACTTGCCAGGCTCGCAATTGTTGCCCGCGGCAGTCGCGGTGGTGGAGCAGGCAGAGTTCTGGCGAATCTGTCCCTGGTCCATCGGGACATCCAGGCTGGTGGTGTTGGTCACGTTGAAGATGTTGAGCTCATACTGCAAGCCCACCTTTTCCGTCACATGAAAGTTCTTGCGCACCGACAGGTCGAGCCGCTTCTGCCCCGCCTGGCGGAACAGGTTGCGCTGTCCCTGCGCGAAGTCCGTCTCGTAGATGTCAGACGGCTCGGAGGCGCTTGAAGTAGGAATGCCCATCTGGCCCGGAGCGAGATAGTTGATCGAGATCTGCGTGGGATCGAGGGCCGGCATATAGCTCCCGCCCGAGGTGCGGAATGGACCCGAGTTCCCCGTCAGGACCGACTTCGGATTGGATGGGTTCTTGATTCCCAACACCGGGTTCATCAGGGTTGGATAGTTGCCGAAGTAAACGCTGCCCACCGCGCCGTAGAACTCATAGAGCGAATACGGCTCGCCGCTTTGCAGGATGCCGACGCCGGTCAGATGCCAGTCGTTGGCAATATACGAAGCCGGCGTGTGCTCCTTGACCAGGTTGGGCGACGAAGCCTGGAAGTTGGCGCTGAACACATGCTTGCGGTCGAAGTCCGACGAAGCCCACGAGTCGCGCAGGTGGTTCGGGTTGTCGCCGGTAAAGAAGAGTCCGATGTCGCTCTGCTCATCCAGGGCGTGGCTATAGGTATAGCTGACGCCCGCCTGGAAGTTGTGCGAAAGGCGCTTCTCGAGGTGCGATTCCAGGGCGTCGTAGGCCGAGTTGCCCACCGTTTTGAAGAAAGCGGCGTTGGGGCTGTAGCCGACATAGGGGGCGCGGAAGTCCGTATTCCCGCCATCGGCCGTATTCCATGGCTCGCCGGGGATGGGGTCATAATCGTACCCGTCGCTCATCGAGTTCTGGTTCAGCACTTCGAATCCGTAGGTAGCCGTCTCGCCGTGAATGGGGTTGCTCGAGGTTGCGATTCCGGGCTCGTTGAAGGGCACCGGGACCACCGCATGGCGGCCGCGATTGCCGGTGTAGCCGACGATGAGGGCCAGGTCGTTGCGAGGCTGCCACTGCACGTTCAAGGTGTAGTTCATCGTGTACGGCAGCACATTGTCCTTGTCGTAGGCGCCGAAGTTCAACGTCGCCGTGCAGTCGGTGTAGCCTTCCTGGTTGTCGACTCCGCCGCAATTCGGGCCATAGTATTTGCTTTGTCCGGTCATGATGTTGAGCTGATTCTGCAGCGCCTGGGTGATGGTGCCGGGGTCGGAGCTGGGCGGGATGTAGGTCGATTTGGTGAGCGCGGTGCCCAGCGGATTCTCCAGCATCTTGCCGTTGCCCACCACGTAACTGGCCAGCGGCGCCGACTCGGTGACGCCGAACGGACCGCCGTTGCCGCTCCCCGCCGGCTGCGACAGGTAGCTGAACAGCTCGCCGCGGTCGTAGTACATGCCCGCGCCGCCGCTCACCACGATATTGCCGTGGTATTTCTTCGGCGACCATGCAAAACCGAGACGCGGCGAGATGCCCCACTGCCGTCCGTCAAGAGTCGAGTCGGTGGTCCCGGACGTCGGGTCGTACTTGTTGTTGCCGGCAATCACAAAGCCGGCGTTGGTCACGTTGAAACCGCTGGTGGTGTCGCCGGTCACGTTGTACAGGGCCGGATCGAAGTTGAACATGTTGCCGAATTTCTCGGTCATGCCGCCGTGGTAGTCGTAGCGCACCCCCGCGGTGATGCTCAGATTCGACCGCGCCTGCCACTTGTCCTGAAGGTAGCCGGAAAGCTCGTTGGTGCGGTAGTAGCGATCCGCGTTGTTGCGTCCGCTTTTAGGATCGATCGTTTCCACCACATTGGAACTGCTCACGTCGCCTTCCAGGAAGGTCTGGAAGTTCTTCGCCTCCACCTGCGCGATGCCATTGCGATTGTTGGTGATGTTCAGTTGCGTGTAGCTGTAGCCGCCGCCGGCCACCAGGGTGTGCCGCCCCGCGGTAAAGATCAGGTTGGTGGAGGGGTTCAGGCGGTTTTGATAATACCCCATGTCGGCAAACGAACTGTACGGGCCGACCTTCAGCGCAGGGATGCCGCTGGCCTCGCTGTTGGCAGGAAAATCCTTGAGCAGCAGGCCGGGCAATCCGGGAGCATAGCCGGTTTCGCCGGCCCCAATTCCAAAATCCGATGCGCCTCCCGAATTCGTAAGCGTCTGGTCGTAATGGCCGAAGGAGCCCATGCGCACAAAGCCCAGGCGCTGTTCCCAGTTCAGGCGTGTACCGAGGGAAATGGTGTTGTCGATGGCCGCAACCTGCGAACCGTTGTTCTGGGTCACTGGAAAACCGCCGGTCTCTGAGTAGCCATAGGGCTTGTTGACAGGCGCGTTCTGATAGAAGTACTTCACTGAGAAGCGGTCGCCCTTGCTCACGTCCCAATCCACGGAAGCTGTCGCCTGATCGGCAGTCAGGATCGAGGTGCCGAGCAGCGTGACGTTCGGTTCCCCGAATTGATAGGGGCCGGTGATCTGCGGCGACGGAATGAGGTAACTGCCGTCGGCCAGCTTGGCATTCATCAGTGCCGATGCGATCGGGTCGATAGCGCTGGTGAACGCCTTTCCGTTGTTCCAGGCGGTGGCCGCGGCCTGCAGGCCGGCCGTGGAACGGTCATCGGTGAGCCCGGGAGGCACCGTCATTTGCGTCAGGCCGGTGCCCTGGTCGGAGTTGTAGCGGTGTTGATAGGCCGCAAAGATAAACACCTTGTCCTTCAGCACCGGGCCGCCCACAGTGCCGCCTGTGCTCCAGCGGTGAAGGCCGGGGTTGTCCATGGACTCGGGAAACGCGCCGAAGCCCTGGGTGGCTAGCTGGTAATCCTGGTTGAAGAAGAAGGGCGCGGCGTTCATGGCGTTGTTGGCAAAGGTGCCATAGACCTGCCCATGCCAGTTGTTGGTGCCGGTGCTGGTGTTGGCGTCGATCTGCGCGCCGCTGGTGGCGCCCTGCTGGGCGTCGTACATGGACGCGTTCACGCGCAGTTCCTGCAGAAACTCCGGCGGAGGCGAGGGCAGGCTGTTGCCGTTGGAACCGTAGACCGAGGTTCCCACCGGCGACGCGCCGCCCACCGAGGCAGAGCCGGCAGAAGAGGAAGCGGATGTGCTGCCGCCGCCGATGTTGAAGTTGTAGCGCTGCGAGGTCGAGCCGCTGGAGCTCTTCCCGTTGAACAGGTTGGTCGCGTCCACTCCATTCACCTGGAAGGTGTTCGAAGTGTCGCGCTGCCCGTTGGCCCAGATCGGCTGGTTGCCCAGGCCCGAGTTCGAATCCAGGTTCGACAGCAACTCGGCGTTCACGCCCGGCGACAACACCGCCATTTGCGTAAAGCTGCCGGTGGCCAGCGGCGTGAGGTCAATCTGCGAGGAGTCCAATGTATAGCCGTTGGTCGTATCGGTGGAATTCAGCAGCGGTGTCGCGGTCACCACCACGGATTCTGTGGCCTTGCCCACCTTCAACGTCGCATTTGCCGTCGTTGCTCGCGCCTCCTGAACCGGGATTGCCTCCAGTTCCGTCACCTCAAACCCCTCGCGCGCGACCTTCACCACGTAAGTCCCAATGGGCAGATTGAAGATTTGATAATATCCAGTGCCCGAAGTGGTTGTGGTCGAGGTGACATTGATCGCGGCGTTGGTCGCCGTAACCGTAGCCCCCGCCAGGGCCGCCCCGGATGGATCCACCACCGTACCGTTCAGCGAGCCCAGCGTTTGCTGCGCCAGGCCGGGCAACGTACACAAGAGCACGGCCAGAACCAACAGACCGCACCGCGCGACACCTCTCCCAAGATTTTGCTTCATACGCTCCTCGCAGCTCGCTTGGTTTTTCGTGATTGAAGTTGGTGGCAGAGCGCCTTCGGCGCGCTCCCGACCCAACATTCAGATTGACCGCTGTTGCTCTAAAGTCTATTAAAAATTCAAGCTGCTGACGTAAATAAATTGTGAAGAGCGGGACGCGTTTTCCACTGTATCGATGCGCATTCTCACAGACTTGCGCGCCACAGCTTGTGGAAAAGCAGGGACGAATCGGACCTGATGACTCTCATAATGCAGTACAGCCTGAAGGGAAGGCGTTTTGCGCCCGCCGGGAGCTGCACAAGTTTGGGTAAGAATCATTCCTGCTCTGGGCCGGGCTGGCAGTCCCGGCCGGAAGGTTCGGGCTGGTAGGTCCGGGCTTTAGCCCAGACAGCGAACCGCACAAAATCCGCGCGGCCTTCAGGCGCTGAGGTATGCTTCTCGCAATTCCCCTCTTGCCGCTGCCTCTCGAGCCTTCCGGAGCCTGTTTCCTCACGGACAACCGCATCAACGGTCAGAAGCCTTCGATCCATCTACCCAGCAACACCGGGAAGCAGCCCAGCACCACCACTGCCGCCGCAATACCCACCAGCACCGCCAGCGTCACCGGATGCGCCTTGATCGGCGTCTCGTCCACGGCGGGCATCACATAGGCCCGCTTGAGCACTTGCAAGTAGTAGTAGAGCGACACCGCGCTAAGCGCGATTGCCAGAGCAACAAGTGAAAACGGAACCACACCCGCTGATTCCCCCAGCACCGCCGAGAACAGATTGAACTTGGCCCAGAAGCCCACCAGCGGCGGAATCCCCGCCAGCGAAAGCAGCAGCACCAGCAGCACGCCGGCGAGCACCGGATTGCGCTTGTGCAACCCCAGAAACGCATCCATCCGGTCGCTCCCCGTCGCCCGCTCCACCACCGCTACCACGCCGAAGGCGCCAATGGTCGTCAGCCCGTAGGTCAAAACGTAGAAAAGCACACTCTCCATGCTGCGCAGGGCGGGATAGAAGTTGCTGGCATGAAGAGCCAGCGCGCTTCCCTGGCCTGCGTACGCGGGATGTGCGGCAATACCCAGCAGAATGTATCCCGCATGAGCGATCGCCGAGTAAGCCAGCAGCCGCCGCACGCTCACCTGCGCCAATGCCGCCAGATTGCCCACCACCATCGAAGCGGCCGATGCAACCAGCAGAATGTTCGCCAACTGCGGCCAGGTATGGTAGTAGCCCCGCAGGATCTGCTCCAGAGAGTAGCCTTCCACGGCAAGATTCCCGCTGGGCCGCAACCACCAATTCATGCTCAGCGTAATCAGGAGCGCAAAGCTCGCCACCTTCGACACCGAAGCAACGAACGCCGCAGCGGGGGCTGGCGCGCCCTCATACGTATCCGGCGCCCAAAGATGAAATGGAACCGCCGCGATCTTGAAGCCCAACCCGGCCACCACCAGAATCCACGCCACGTAAAACAACGGACTCGGTCCGCTGAGCGATATCCGGTACTGAATCAAAGCCAGGTTCGTCGTCCCGCTCAACCCATAAAAATAGCTGAACCCGAACAGCAGAAACGCCGCCGACATTCCACCGAATAAGTAGTACTTCAGCGCCGCTTCCGCGCTCTTGCCTGAACTCTTCGCAAACGCCGTCAGAATGTAGAGCCCCAGGCTCATCAGCTCCAATCCGATAAAGATCACCAGCAGGTCCTGTGCGCTAGCCACCAGCAATGCGCCCGCCGCCGCCATCAGCACCACCGCCACATACTCGCCCACATGCCGCGTGAACACTTGATCGAACAGCAGCAACAGCGTCAGCGCCGTCAGCACCAGGATTCCGGTCTGCGCGACCGCGATGAATCCTCCCGTGCCCAGCAAAGTAGACTCGCCGCTCTGGCCGAAACTCAGCCACGCAGCGCCCTGCAGTTGCAGGGCCAACAGCGCCGCGCCGCACCCAGCCACTCCCAGCAGCGCCGCCACCGCCAGTCGCAGCTTGAGCGCGGCCTTGCGCAAGAAACCCAAGTCCACCACCAGCACCAGCAGCGCCGCCACTTCCAGCGCCGTCTCCGGCAGCGTCACGCGGAACAGATCTTCGTAGTTCATCCGCGCCCCTTTAAAATCAATAAGTTATTTGTCTTGCTTCGGCATAACTTCCGATAAAACCGATGCCATAGGTCAAACGGGCAATCTGTTAGGCAAATTTCAGGCAAATTGGACGGGTCGTGCATGAACCTCTCCTGACTACCTCAGCTTCAACCGCGCTCCCGCGTGCTGCGCGACGGACTCAGGGATGCGGAAGGTGGAGTACCTCCGCTTGTGGATCGTCTCCGGCCGGTTGATCGTCAGAATATCAGGTTCAACACGGAAAAGGTCGCGAATGAACTCGTTCCACAGCTTCCAGCGAGCGGCCGGATCGGCGGTCATGGAGTGTTGGTCCAAAATGGCGCCAATATACGGTACTGCCGCTCCTGAAGCGGAATCGTAACGGCGCACGGACGGCCCTTGCAAGGAACTCCCCGCCCCAATGCAAGTTCCTCCCCCGCTCTGCCCCGGCCACCGTCCGGGTCCCATGCTGTTTGAGACCATCGTGCGTGGCATGCATTCGGTGTGCGGATTCTACTCCAACAGCACCTTTCCCCCGCGGAATAGCCGGCCCGGGACTGGAGAAGCTGGATGCAGCCAGGCCCAGCCGCGCCCACTGCAAGCTGCTCCCGAGGCCAGAGTCCGCGGACCTCCCCTCCGGCCTCAACCAGTGGATGCTCAAGGTTCTACTCGTCCCGCTGCTTCTCCAAGGGCTTCTTGAGGCGCCGCGGCGACTGTACCGAATGCCTCTCAGTTTACGGAGTGAGCAACAAGAGTTGCCGGCCTGAGCCTTTGCATGCGCTTGTAAAATCCGATAGCCGCTACTTGCGGTAAGGCGTGTTGGTCATGTAGAGGTGTATCCGGCCGCGGATCGCTTCAGCCATGGCGCCGTCTCCCTTGCCAACTGCCAGTTCCAAGGCGCGATTTGCGAAAGTGAGTGCCTGCGGAAATTGACCGGCCTCGGCATAAGCTGAGCCAAGAGCGTCGAGTACACTCGGATTGCCTCCCGATGTTAGTTCGTTGGCCTTGCTGGCAAGTGCAACAGCTTCAGTGCCGTTACGCAGTGCAGCGTCCGCCGTGGTTGCCAGGATCCGGGCGGCGTCAACCAAAGCAGTCACGTTGTTGGGCTCAAGAGTGAGCGCCTTGTGCCAGAGGCCAAGAGCGTCGGCGTCCTTGCCCAGAGCGAGGTAGGCATTGAACAAGGCCTGCTCTCCAGATGTAAATCGTGGACTGAGAGTAACTGTACTTTCCAGTTCGGGCAATGCCTGATCAGGATGGCCTTGCTGCAACAGGAATCTGCCGAGATTGTAGTGACTTTCCACAAGCAATGGATTGATGCGGATGGCTTGGCGAAGTTGTTCGAACGCCTCCTCCGTGTTGCCCAGAAGATAAAGGTCAACTGCCATATCGTTGTGAATTCTTGCGCCGTCGGGATCGAGTATCAAAGCCTTTCGCCAGATTGCCAGGGCCTGGAGGTATTCATTTTGTTTCTGAAGTTGTGTCGCCTGATCGATCAACTTATAAACATCGACAGCGGGGACTTGAATGTCCTCGATCCCGTCGCCGGCGATGTTAACAAACTCGGGAAGGTTCACTGCGCGGTTGGCGGCGGTTGCATTGTCGATCAGGATGGCGGGGCTGTCATTGCCGTTGGCGTCTATGTGCGTGAGATACATCTGGGTATATGGCGAGCGGGCCTTGGAGGAGAAGACCAGCCAGCGGCCGTTGGGCGAGAAGCTATGCCACGAATTCATCAGCGGAGTATTGGCGCGCAACCGGCGTGCTACGCCTCCGCTGAAGGGAACGATGTAAAGTTGACTGTCTGGCCGCATGAGCTGGCCGTTATGGCACTGAACGAAAACAATCCAGCGCCCATCCGGCGAAACCTTGGGGAAATTGTTGCTCATGCCATTCTGCGAGGCTCCCACGATGCGCTCGGGCGTGCCTCCCTTCCCGTCATTGAATGGGATGCGGTAAAGATCGTACTGAATTTGAGTCTCGTTGGGATCGTTGGCGCGGGTTGCCGGCGGCTGGCCCGGTTCACGCGGATCCCGTGCCACGGCTCGCGCAAACACGATGGTCTTGCCGTCGGGGCTCCATACTCCGTCCGTCTGCACGTAGTGCGGATCGTCGGCGCCAGGCAATGGCTGACGCAGCCCTGTAGCGCGGTTGTACCACTCCAGGATGCCCCGCGTGGGATAGAAGACCTGGAGAAAGCGGTAGTCTTTGAAATTGGTCACGTAATAGGTCTTGGGAACGTCGAGGGATGGGCCGGCAAAGGTGCTAACTACGAATCGGCCGTCTGGAGAGACCTGGGACATGAAGCCCACTCGCGTCTGACCGACCTGTCCGTCGCTGTTCCACTGCACGATATCCTTGTTCTGAATCGAGATATGGCGTCGTACAGGCGCAATGGAATACAGGCCCTTGTCGTTGGCCGGACCATCGATGTCGATACCCATCGTCTTTCCGTCGCCGGAAAAGGAATGGCAATTGGCGCAGGTGGGCATATTCTTGAGAACGGTGCGGCTCTCCATGCGGCGAATATCGCGAAGACGCCACTGAATGAGATGGATCGCGGAATTGGGAAGGGGTTGAACTATCCCGTCCTTGCCCTCGGTGGGCATCAGCGGGACATCACGGTAGAAGATAGGTGCGCCCACCGGGTCTTTCGATGTTGAGAATGCAATGTGCACTGGGGAAGAAGCGATGCGGCCATTGCGATAGCCGGTAATCGTGACCGTGGCCGGCTGCCCCGTCGATCGGACCTGCATGGCCGACCATGTAGCTCGATCGGGAGTCCAGATCCAGGATGCCGCTTGCTGCGGAGTTAGCTTTGGTAGCTCGTTGGTGTCGGAAACGCACTCCGGGTCGATTGCGCCCACATGCATCCGTTCCCCATTGGATTGCACGTGGATTGCCGGCGCCTTGCTGGCGAAGGATATGGTGATTCGCCAGGACGTAGCTTCTGCATCCCTCCATATGAATGTGGGCGATGTGATGCCGGGAGGAAAAATAGAGCCGTCCTCCGGATAGTCGATGGAGATAGGCGACTTTGCCGGTTCTGAGTTTTGCGAGGCTGGCAGGGATTCAGGGCGTGCTACGCTTGCAGACGCGCTTCTCTTGAAGGGTAGAAGCCAAATCGAGAATAGTAGAACAACCAGTAGCGTCAGGCCGGTGAGGACCACACGCCGCTTTTGTTGAGAGCTCAGATAGCTTTCATCGGGCATTCGTGACCTCCAACACCGCCATAGGGGACTAAAGCGGCATTTTATAGTTTACCTTCAGCAGCGTCCACACTCGCGCCGGGCACCACGGGAGCAAACAGCTCCCCGCAGCGTAACCTCAATTCCGACAAGAAACAATGCCTCCATCGGGCTGTAAGAGGAACAACTCTTTGCTGCCAACGCGACAGCAGATTCGCGGAACGCATTCTGTGCAATGCCGTGCTTATCGCTGCGCCAAGAAGGTTAGTCGACTTTGGAGCGAGCTGTTGAGGCGAGATCGATAAGATACGGCATTGGTCTCCCGAGCTTGCCTGCTGAACCTCTGCAAATCCCCACCAACGCCTGCCCACCGTCCTGGTGCGATGCCGCTGCATCGGGACGGTGGCAAGGGTTTCTATGCGGAACCGCCGCGTGCGGCGTCAGGCCCCTTCAGCCGCGGCGGGGGTGATCTCCAACTCGATGTGTTGGGCGCCGAGGATGGGGTGATGGGCGGTGAGGCGCACCTTGCCTGGTTGTTCCGTAGCGCGAATCCAGATGGCGCCGGTGCCGCCAATGAGCGCAAAGGGATTGTCGCCGATGAGTTCGGCCGGGCCGGTGAGTTCGAAGCCGATGGCGTCGTTGGCGAACGGGCGGATGGCGTCGAATTCGTCCGTGACGCGCAGCACGACGCGGGTGGTGTCCGCTCCATCTGCGATGAGCGTAGTGTCGTCGGGCAGCAGCGTGAATTTCTGATCGATGCCCTTGCCTGAGAAACTGCGCGAGATGACTTGCTTGCCCTCAATGTAGCCGTCGATGCGCAGATCGCCCCAGCCTACGTCGCGGGTGTGGCTTGGTTCGGCGGTGAAGAGTGGGTATTTGAGGTGCGGGAACTGCTTGCGGTCGGGATCGGCCTCGGCGATCAGCGCGCCATTGACGTAGAACTTGAGGTGATCGCAGTTGGACGAGACCAGGGCCCTGCTGAAGCCGATGCTCTCATCACCGCGCGCCCAGTGAAAGGCAGGCGCCAGGACGATCTCCTCGTCGGGGTCGCACTGCGAGCGGTAAAAGCCGGCGGCGGGCTTGGGCTCGCGGAAGATGTCGGTGACGCCGTGGTAGCAGATGCGGTCGCCGGAGCCGAAGTTGCTGTGGGTGTTGTAGTCGAAGGCGCACCAGGCGATCCCGCCCGCGTATTGCGGATCGGAGGCCAACTGGTCGTGGACACGCGCGTGGCGCACGGTGTGTTCGCGCAGCCGCTCGATGTTGTCAATGGTCTTGGTGGGGTAGGTGTGGCCGACGAACTCGGTAATTAGATAGAGGGGATGATTGGGCGCCTTGAGCGGCCAGCCGAAGTCGTTCATGGTGAAGACGTCTTCCAGGAACTCAGACTCCTGGAAGTAGCGAATTCCACCAGTCTGGCGCGTAGGGTCGAGTTGGTGAGCCATGGCGTTGGTGCGGGTGTAGAAGTCGTGGTTGTCGCGCGACTCGTTGATGCGCACGCCCCACAGAATGATGGAGGGGTGGTTCCAGTCGCGGCGGATCATGCGGCGGACGTTGTCGACTGAAATGTCCTGCCAGGCCAGATCGCCAATATGCTGCCAGCCGGGGATCTCTTCGAGGACCATCAGGCCGATCTCGTCGCACGCGTCGAGGAAGTGGCGCGACTGCGGGTAGTGCGAGGTGCGGACGATGTTGCACTTGAGGTTCTTGCGCAGGATGAGGGCATCGCGGCGCTGCACGCGGCCGGGCATGGCCTGGCCTACCCATGGGAACGTCTGATGGCGGTCGAGGCCGCGCAGTTTGACGACCGTGCCGTTGAGCGAAAAGCCCTGCGGCGTGAAGCGCGCCTCGCGGAAGCCGATGCGACGCGTGTCGTGGTCCAGCAGATCCGTGCCGCGCAGCAGGCGCACCTCCACGCGGTAGAGCTTGGGGGAACGCAAATCCCAGAGCTGGATGGCGCCAAGCTTGTCGAGGTGCAGCGTGTGGCCCTCTGACGTCTCGGCAGGCGGCGGCAATTCCTGCGCGGTCTTGGCCAGCAGCCGCTTGCCGTCGTACAGCGCGGCTTCCAGGGTGAGCGCGGCGTCGGATGCGTGAAGATCGGCGGACGGCTCAGGATGTTCGACGAAGCACTGCACATCGAGTGCCGGGTGGCTTGACAGCACGTCCCTGGGCTGCGCGAAGATGTTCTCGATGAACGTGGGCGAGACGATGCGCAGGGAGACCTCGCGATAGATGCCGCCGAATGTGAGGTAGTCGACCTCGTATCCGAAGGGCGGAATGTCCGGTCGCTCGCTGGAGTCCACTTCCACTGCGAGAACGTTGTCGCGGTCGAAATCGACATGGGAGGTGAGTTCAAAGGAGAAAGGCGTGAAGCCTCCCTTGTATTCGCCCAGCCTCACACCGTTGAGCCAGACCGTGGAGGCGGTCATGACTCCTTCAAAGTCGACGAAGACGCGCTGGACGCGCGCCACGGCGGGCAGGCGGAAGCGGCGGCGATAAATGGAGACGAACTCGTAGGACTTCTCATCGAAGCTGTGCCACGGTACGCGGAGATTGGTGTGCGGCACGGTGACACGGGCGAAGCCGCTGTCGTCGAATTCCCGGCCGCGGGCCGCTGGCGTGGCGGTGGAGTTATAGCGCCAATTGCGGTTGATGGGCAACACGATGCGTCCCGTTGCGGTGGGGGCTTCGGCGGCATAGCCGGCGGCAGGCAGGCCCGAGGCAACAGTTGCGCCGGCAACAATGGTTCCAGTGGCCTTGAGAAAATCGCGACGATCCATTAGGCTCCTTTGCCCAGGAAAATGCGGAGACAGCGGCGCTGGCTCTATCAATGTCTTGCGGAAGCGTCGGCCTTCGCTGCATAAACGAATTGCTGCACTTCTGCCTTCTCCTTGTCGACTTCGGCCAAATGCTTGGCCCGAAGCCGCTGATAAACCTCGAATTCCTTCTGTGCCTGGTCCTTTTGTCCGATATGAACATAGTCCTGTCCAAGGCGGTAATGGGCGTCGGGAAGATTCGGATTCAGTTGCAGTGCGCACACATACTCCGGAATGGACTTGGCATACTCATGCTGGTCGGCGTACAGATTGCCCAGTTGCACGTGAGCTTCGGGAAGCGTCTCATCCAGCGCGATGGACTTCTTGAGCAGGGACTCCACCGCCTGCAGGTCCAGGCTGGCGTCTCCAACCCGCTTTCCCTTCCACAAACTCGTCGCGTAATAATACTGAGCCAGCGCATTGCCAGGCTGCAGCTCGGCATAACGGCGGAATCTCTGGATCACGTCCTCAGCCTGGTTCGGAGAACTGTCGTAGGCCTTGGAGAGAAAGAGGTAACAGCGGGCATCGGAAGGGTCCAGGTCGGCAGCGGTGAGCAGGGCCTTGACCGCTTCGTCGTACTTGCCCCGCCAGTCCAGCGCCAAGCCCAGCCCGATCATCAGCCGGGAGGAATTCGGGTAACGCCGGGCAGCTTCCTCAAAGACTTCGATGGCCGGTTCGTACGTTCTGTGGAGAAGCAACTCGCTTCCCCAATCGAACAGGTGCTCCTCGCTCGGATCCAGGTGAGCGGCGATCTCGAACTCGTTCACCGCGGCAACAAACTTCCCGTCTTTCTCTTCAATCTGGCCCAGCAGGTCGTGCAGTTCTCCGGTGTTCTTTTTTTTGAGCAGGCTTTGCACAAGCTGCCTCGCCGCGGCGAGCCGCCCAGTAAGAAGATCGGCCATCGCCAGATCGTAGCCGTTGTCGTAGGAGGAAGGGTCAATGCGCTGTGCCCGTTCGAGAAGGGGAAGCGCAGCCGCCATCTTTCCGGATTGAATGTAAAACTCACCCAGGTTGTGATTGGCGTCAAAATTCCTGGGTTCCAGCGCGAGCGCCTTGCGGAACTGTTCCCCGGCCAATTCAGTTTTTCCCGAGTGCGAGAGGCTCGCCGCCAGATTGGTCCGGGCAGGCGCCGAATCCGGCTTCAATCGCACCGCCGCTTGCAGGTGTTCGATGGCTTTTGCATCCTGCGAGAGTGAGGCGTAGACCTGTCCCAGGAGTTCATGGACTTCAAAGCTGTTGGGTACGCTGGGCAAAAGGTCCTCGAGTTGCGCCGCTGCCTCTGCGTATCGCCCAGCGTCGTATTGCGCCACCGCCGACTGAAACTCGCGGTCCAGCTTCTGCTGCTGGCTGTCTTGGGCTGCCGCAAACGCCGCACAGACCAGGAGAGAGGAAAGAATCGCCAGCCGAAACCGAAGCCTCTTGCTCACAGTCCCCCTCCCCGATCGCCGCGTGAGCAAAGCGCTACGCAGAAGAAAGCCCCGGAAAGGCACCCAACAGGCGCGCCTTCCCGGGGCCTATTCATTCTAGCTCAGTAGTACAGCTTCAGAGCAAACTGGATCTGCCTCGGATCGTAGGGAGCATCGCGAGTGGATCCAACTTCGCCGAAGTGAGGATCGTTGAAGTTGGTCGAGCCCCCGATGGACACGACGCCGTTGCCGCCGAATCCTGGGGCATTGAAGTTCGGATGGTTGAGGATGTTGAAGAACTCAGCCCGGAACTGCATGGAGAAGCGTTCGTTCAGCTTGAACGCCTTGAACATGGAGTAGTCGAGGCGATGGAATCCCGGTGTAACGGTCTGCCCGCCGCCGGTGCTTCCCAAAGCGGTTTCGCCTTGCAGAGGTACGCATCCGGCCGGTGAGCCAGGGATGGGACCTTCCGGCCCCAACTGGCAGGGTTGGTTGAAGGCTGCCGCGTTTCCGAGCCAGAACGGCCTGAGGGCGCCGTTGATGGTCTTCGACTTGATTCCAAGTTGCTGGCTCTGTCCGGCAACCCGGAGATCGTTGCAGCCGGTTCCGGAGGTCGTCCCGGTGGGGCAACCCATGTTGAGAGGTTGGCCGCCCTGGAGCGTGGCGATCCAGTTGAAGGACCACCCACCGATCACTGCATTGGCAACCCCGCCCTGGTTCAGGAAGCGCTTGTCCTTGCCGAAGGGTAGCTCATAGCCGCCGCTGAAGTGGACCACCTGCTTGATGTTGAAGTCGGCCAGACCCCAATCGAACTTGGGTCCAAGGCCAGGGACGGAGGGAGCGCGCCACCCGCCGTTGCTGCCGCCGTTGAGCAAGTCGCCGGCGTCAGACAGGGTCTTCGAGAAGGTGTAGGTGAGGAGGTAAGTGAGCCCGTTCGCGAACTGCTGTTCGAGCTTGGTTTGCAGGCCGTGGTATTGGCTGTTTCCTACGTTGGCCTGGTAGCTGCCGCCGCCAAAGTCCGGGAACGGCTCCATTCCGGGCAGTGGTTTGCCGGACGAATCCACCTGAGATGTGCTTGTTCCGGACGGGAAGATCGCACTTACGTTGTTGGTTCCTGTGCCCGCCTGAAGATCCTGGCCATCGGTGAACACATACGATGCCGTCGCGGACAAGGAGCGCGTGATTGAGTATTGGAAGGTGAGGTTGGCGCTGTAGGTGCGGGGGGTTTGGTAGTTGAACTGCAGTCCCTGCAAGCCCAGGCCATCGGCGTTCACAAAGGCCGGGGTAAAGGTAGTGCAGGATGCGCCGGCCTCCAGGCTTGCCGTTCCACCCGGACCTGCCGTGGCGCAGCCGGCAAACGCAGTGCCGTAGCTGACGGGCGCCACCTGGGATGCCTGTTTCGGTTCGCTCGGAGCTGCCCTGGTGCCATACCCGAAGGAGTACTGGAAGGGATAATTCTCGCCGATGTTGGGTCCATATCCCTGGTTCTCAAAGGAGTTGAAGAAGAGTCCAAACCCGCCGCGGACGACCAGTTTCGGATCCACCTGATACGCGAAGCCTACGCGGGGCGCAAGGTTGGTGTCCGGCGTCTGGAGCAGGCCTTTCCCGTATTCGTCGGTGAGGCTGAGGTTGATGCCATCCTTGGCCAGCAGGTCGATAAAGCCCCAGCAACCGACGCCCAGGCAAGTACCGCTGCTGCCCGGCGTAGCCGCATTTGCAACTCCATTCCCGGTGGACAAAGTCCGGTTGTCCTTGCCGGAGGCAGGGATCAGGAAGGTGGGCGCTCCGAAGTAGGAGGGAACAAAGTTGCCCTGGCCGCCATTGGTCTCATTGATGGGACCAAATTTGTCCCAGCGGATGCCGAGATTGAGGGTCAACTTGGGAGTGACCTTCCAGTCGTCCTGCAGGTAAACAGCGCTGTATTCCTTTTCATCGTAGGTCTTGCCGATGTTGGAGATCCATACGCTGTCGGAGCCGCCGGAATAGCTGAATCCATTGGGATTGGGATTTCCCGCGATGGTGGCCGGAGCCGCTTGGGCGGGGATCAGGATTTGCGGAAGGCCACCGGTGGTGGCGCTCAGGTTGGGAATATCCATGAAGGTGCCGTTCCAGTCGAACTGGCCATGCGAACTGGCCGGCTGCAGGGTGGAAAACTTCACGTGCTGGAGTTCAACGCCCGCCTTGAAACTGTGCTTGCCGAAAATCTTCGTGATGTCGTCGGTCACCTGAAGAGTCTGGCTGACTTCGTCCGAAGGCAGGTAGTCGTTGCTGCCCAGGGTGGCCAGATTGGTGATATCGATGGCGGGAAGGCCGCCGTTCTCAGTCAACTGCGGGATGCCCTGGATTCCGTATTGCGCCGGAATGCCCATCACGGTGCCTTCCGGTCCGAAGCGCGTGGTGTGGAGGTGGGCGAATCCCGCGCGCACCTGGTTGATGGTGTTGGGAGTAAACACGTGGGTCCAGCCCGCCACGGCCTGATCGGATTTTGCGGTCTGGAGGCCCTGGTCGAAGGAGCCGCCATCGGCTATGCCGCCGAAGATGCCAGGAATGTACTGCGGGTCATCCGCATAGCTGAATCGAACAAATACCTGCTCCTTCTGGGTGGGGTTGAAATCGAACCGCATATCGTAGGCGTTCTTATGCTCGAACAGATTGGGGCTCGATGTGAAAGTAGCCAACCCGGATGTCGGCGCCGGGTAGAGGCCCAGCAGCTTGACGGCGTTGGCGTCGACGCGGCCGGCAGGCAGCTGATTCAGGTTGCAGGAGGTGGTAAAGGTCATGGTGCTGGGTGCGCAGGTGCCGAACGGATCGCGCGCATAACCGTCGCTGGTGGTGTTATTGGTCAGGCCGGAAACCGGATCCACTGTTCCCGCTGCAACAAAGCGCGTGGTGGCAGGATCGAGGATTGTGCCGGGCATGATGGAGCGTCCCAGGATGTCCGTTCTGGCCGCACCAGCCGACTGGGTGAGGATGTCGGAGAGATTGGTGAAGCCGCTGCTCCGTTCCAGCGCGGTGGGAACCGTGCCGGTGGAAGCCGTGCCCTGGACGCGGCGCAGACCTTCGTAATCGCCGAAGAAGAAGATCTTGTTCTTGATGATGGGGCCGCCGCCGGACACGCCGAATTGATTCATGCGCAGCTCGCCCTTCTTGATTCCGCCGTTGTCTTCAAACCAGTCCGCGGCATCGAGTTTATCGTTGCGGAAAAACTCCCAGGCCGCGCCATGGAGGCTGTTGGTGCCGGACTTGATGGTGGCGTTCAGAACCGCGCCCGCGGAACGGCCCAGTTCGGCGCTGAAGTCCGCTGTCTGGACCTTGAATTCCTGGATCGCGTCCAGCGGAGGAAGAATGACAAAGTTGGTGCCGTTGAGGAAGTCGACGGCGTTGGAGTTGTTGTCGATGCCGTCCAGCAGGTAGTTGTTCTGCGCGGGGCGCAGGCCGTTGGCGGAGAATGCGCCCGAGGCCGCATTGCCGCGGGTGTCGGCTTGCGGCGTTTGCATGCCGGCGCCAAGCTGGGCAAGGAAAGTAAAGTTGCGCCCGTTGAGAGGCAGACTGTTCACGCTCTCCTGGGTGATTACCTGCCCGACCGACGCTTCTTCGGTCTGCAGCAGCGGCGGCGCGGTTGACACCTCAACGGTTTCCGTCGCGGCGCCCGGTTTGAGTTGAACGTTGACCAGCAGGTGCTCCCCGACGGCCACCACCAGGTTCTCCTGGGTAGTCTTGGCAAAACCTCTCGCGGTGGCGGACACGGTGTAGTTCCCGATTCTGACTGGGGAGAAGAAATATTCACCGCTGTTGCTGGTTTTGGTTTCCGAGGTTATGGCCTGGTCCGTATTCACGAGGATCACCCGCGCGTTGGGAACAACCGCGCCGGTGCTATCTTGAACCGTTCCAGAGATTGCTCCTTCATCCACCTGGCCAAATGCGTACCGGCTTGGGACCAGGAGGAGGCACAGAAATGCGAGGGCGAAGCAGCCAAACGCTCTTGCCCAACTGACGGCATTGCGATCAAGGCCCATCCGAATTTCCTCCGTTTTTTCAGGATTGTCTGCGTTTCTTCGGTGATTGTCTCCGGGTTCTTCCGCGATCTTCGTTCCGGTGATTGCCCGCGGAAGAAACCGACCACGCTGACGGACTGTAGTAAGCGCTTACGCAGAGTGCCGCTGTAAACGGTTACAACAACGTCGGAAAAACACTAGTACATCCTCTTATTCTTGTCAACCGAAAGTTGCAGATGGCTGTCTTCAGGCCCGCGGATTCCTCCCGGTCGGCAAGCTCCACGCCTGGATCACGGCCCTCCTGTCCCAATACAAGTCGAGCAAGATCAATTGCTTACATCAATCAAGCAGACCGGATTCGTGGCTTGCATTGATAAGAGATGGTCCGGCGAATATAATCCGCCCAGACTTGGTCCGACGTCCTGGAACAAGGCTGGACTCCCAGTGAAGTCTCCCTCACGAGGTTTGCTTATGGAGAACGGACTTTGCCCTGGCGCTGAGATTGGCTCCCCATTCGTGGTCGATCCTGGATCCCTTGTGGACCACTCCAAGCGGACCTTCCTGCGCGGAGCGGGAATGCTGATGGCTGGCCTTCTGCTTCCCACGGCGCGAGCTGGCCAGGGTCCGCGCGTTCAAGCCGGTTCAGGACACAAAATCGTGGTGGTCATCGTGGGCGGTGTGCGCCGCGATGAGACTTTTTCGCCCCAGGGGATGGTCAACATACCCCACCTCTCAGCGGACCTGCTGCCCAGGTCGCTCTTTTACCTTCACGCGCGCAACGAAGGCGTGACCGCGCATTTCAACGCCATTTCCAGCATCCTCACCGGCAACTGGCAACGCGTGGACGACTGGGGGAAGCTGGCCCCCACCACGCCCACCTTGTTTGAACAATTCCGCAAGGGACTCGGCGTCGATCGCAGTGACACCTGGGTTGTAGCAAGCAATAAAGCCCTCACCAGCCTGATCGGCGCAAGCTCCGATTCAAACTATGGCCCGGCGTATGGGGCCAACGTGGTGTTTCCCAAGCAACTGATGCTCATGGCTGTAGTCGACGCCCTGCGCAACGGACGAACCGCAAACATGGCGGACCGGAGCAAGGTGGAGGCCGAACTGGAAAGCGCGATGGAAGGGAGCAACTACGAAGGGCTGGGCTGGAACGTGTTCGACGCCTCCGACCGGCTCGATCCCCGCGTGCGCGGCAGCATCGAAACCGCTATCGCCAGTTTTGTCCGCGGTGGAGGCCCCACCTCCGGGGACGAGCTGACCTTTTTCATGAGTCGCGAGGTCATGCGCAAGTTCGCGCCGCAAGTGCTGGTGGTGGCTTTTTCCGACGTGGAAGCGGCGCACTTCGGTTCGTTTGCTCTCCACGTTTCGGGCATCCGAACGGCAGACCGCCTTGCCTACCAACTTTGGCAGGAGGTGGAAACGAACCCTGACTACCGCGGCAAGACGACTATGGTGATTCTGCCCGAATTCGGACGGGATCCCGATGGTTCATCGACCAACGGATTCTTCAATCATCGCGCCAACATGGATTCAACCCGTGACACTTGGATGATGGCGCTGGGGGCGGCTGTCGACAAGCCTCAAATCGTCGAGCGGCCCATTCACCACATCGATCTGTGTCCCACCCTCGCGGACCTGCTCGGTTGCCCGCCTCTGGATTCGCAAGGCCGAGCGATCGGAGAGATTCGCGGTTAGCGGGTAGCCGAAGAACCGCCCCGGGCTTTATGGGCAAGTGGCGAGGTTTTTGGACTGGAAGTGCGGCAGACAATGCTCAGCGCGCCACATGACAGGCAGATTGCGCGCCCCGGCCGGAATCGATTCCGGCCGGGGCAAGACCTCTGAGCCAGAAAGGAATTATGCGCATCGAGGACAAGTTGCCGGGGGATATTCAGGACGCTTTAAGCAAGGGCCTGCTCAAACGCATTCCGCTCACCTTTCTCCCCTTCGTCAATCAGCAGCTCAACCAGTGGGTCAACCTGTTCCCAAATGAAAGGCAGGCGACCGAAAGGCTGCTCCTCTATGTTGCAAGCTTGAACGAGGAGCAGTCCACCGCCCTCTTTCACGAGGTGGTCGAACTCGAAGAGAAGATGGGCGTCCGGAACTGGCAGTTCTCGACCACCGAACAGACCATCCAGAACTCCTCTCAACTGGCCAGTTCACCCTACTTTCAGCATTGGCGGCAGGCGGTGCAGGCGGTCTTCGACGCCGCGGACGCGCATGTCCGCGAGGCGAACAACGCCTCAGCCAAATCCGGAAACCGGCTGGTTCTGCTTGATATTCCGCAGCCTCTCCAGGTCGATGCGGCAAGCGTTTGGCAAAGATGGCAGGGAATCGGCCGGCCTGTGCAACTCGATCTTGGGCTAACCGGTGAGCACAACAGCGCATTGGAGCTGCTTTTGGCCGGCACGCCCAACCCGGCCGGTTTGCGGTCTGGAGGCCTCTTGGATCTTGCCCGGAGCCGTCCCGAAGCTGCGCCGGCGGACGTTTGGGTGGTGGATGCGGGAAGGAGCCTGGTTGACGCCCTTCTCGCGCCGGAGACTGCCGGCACGGCTGCGTCAGGAGCTATTTTGCTGAGCAACGGGAGGCTGGATCTCTACCGTCAGAGCTTTTCGCACGAAATGAACACCATGCGCAAAGACCTTGCCGATGCCGACGCGGTGTTCGATCGCCTGCGCAAAGTCGACGTCACCCCATGGTGTCCTCCTGAAGTAGCCGCGGACCCCGCCATTCGCGAGTTCCTGCGCTCGCTCTATCTCACCGGAAACGGCGCCGTGATCTTTGGCAACTCCTTCGTGGAATGGGCCGCCTCTGAAGCGTTTCGCCGCGCCCGGCCTTCCTTCCTGGCGGCACAATTCGGCGTGCGCAGCAAGCCCAAACCGTTTACCGGCGTGGCCGTGTTCGACAACCCGGATCAGGTGAATCCCCTCCCTGCCATCGACGACCTGCCGGGGAGCGCCGTGGACGCGCGCATGCTGGCCCTCTACGTGTGGCTGGCCGCCTATCGTTACCCGGAATACCAGCGCTCCACCGTGTGCGTCTGCGTGGCCGAGAGCCTTTCCCAGGCCTACGTGGTCGCTCCACCAGAATTTGGCCTCTGGAAGGAAACCGAGCCCGTCCCGCTTGGCCGGCTCGCCGGCGCGCTGCGCGCCTGGATGGCTTGACGGCGGCCTTCACGCTCCCATCGCAGCGATTTGGTCTACTTCTGGCCAGGGTGCTATCCTGCGGGCACCTTGCCTCCTACACGGAACCCTTCAGGATGACGCGTCACAAAAGAGACCATCGAGGCCTGTCCCGGCGGACACTCCTCAAGAGCATAGGCCTGGCGCCCCTGCTCCTGCGTCCGTCACCGTTTTACGGTTCCTCGTTGCTATTCGAGCCCCCTGAGCTTCTCCCCCGTCGCAACCCCGAATTCCCTTTCTCCGATCTTCGTTTGACGCCCCACTATCCGGCAAAATCTCCTCTGGCGGATGTTTTCCGCCTTGTCCCTCCCGGTTCGGACGAGTACATCACCGAGAAATATGCTTCTGAAATTGAGCTCCTCCTCAAACAATGGAGCCAGGCTCTCAAGGCATCCGTCCGCGGCCTTTCCTCCCTGGCGCAGTCGCTGCACCCCTTGATCGAAGCTTCCCCGCTGACTCCAACCAGGGAAATCCCTCTGCGTTCCGGATACGGAATCGATGTGGTGCGAAGGCAGTTTGCCGCCAGTGCCGTTTCCGGGCGCGAGCGATTTCTCCTGGAACTCCAGGGCTGGCTGGGGAACGTCTCGCGGGTGGAAACCGCGGAATTCGAAATCTACGGCATCGAGCAGATCGCCGCCGCTCCGCTGACGGTTCGCCTGGAAATCCGATATGACATCGTCGCCGGCGGCAACGATGAGCGACGCGAAGAGCGGGTTGGATCATGGCGCACCGAGTGGTCGCGCGATCCATCGCAAGTGTGGACAGCGAGCCGGTGGGAGGCTGGCGAAGAAACCCTCGGCATCACCCGCGGGCAAGCCTTTCTCGACGTCACTCCGCAGGCTCTTGGCGGAGCTGAATCCTACTCCCGGCAGATGCTTCGCGGCGTCGACTACTGGCGCACGGTCATGGACAGCGCCATCGGCATCGACGTTTATTCCAACAATGGCGTGGCGGCGGGCGACTTCGACAATGACGGCTTCGATGACTTCTATGTCTGCCAGCCGGCCGGACTGCCAAACCGGCTTTACCGCAACCGCGGTGACGGAACCTTTGAAGACGTAACGGAAAAATCCGGCGTCGGCGTGCTCGACAGTACCGCCTGCGCTCTGTTCGCCGACTTTCAGAACCGGGGGCTCCAGGACCTGCTCGTCGTTTGCGGCACCGGTCCCCTGCTCTTCCTCAATCAAGGCAACGGCGCCTTCTCCATCAAGCGCGATGCCCTCAGGTTTGCACGTCCTCCTCAGGGAACCTTCACGCACGCCGCCGTAGCCGACTACGATCGCGATGGACGCCTCGATATTTACTTCTGCACGTATATGTACTACCTCGGCCTCGACCAGTATCACTATCCAATCCCCTATTACGATGCCCGCAATGGTCCGCCCAATTGCCTGTTCCACAACGAGGGGAACGCGACTTTTGTCGAGACCACGGAGGCGGCGGGATTGAACGCCGATAACGACCGCTACAGCTTCGCGTGCGCCTGGGGCGATTCCAACTCCAACGGATTACCCGATCTTTTTGTTGCCAACGATTTCGGCAGCTCGCAGCTTTATCGCAACAACGGCAATGGAACCTTCACCGTTGCCTCACGCGAGGCCCACATCGAGGACGTGGGGGCCGGAATGAGCTGCTGTTGGTCCGATTTCGATAACGACGGACTCCAGGATATTTACGTTCCCAGCATGTGGGAGGCCGCCGGACAAAGGGTCTCGGAACAAAAGCAGTTTCACCAAAACGCCCCGGAGAATATCCGCGAACTCTACCAGCGCCACGCGCGCGGCAATGCCCTCTATCGGAACCAGGGCGACGGAACGTTCAAAAACGTCGGCCGCCAGGCCCGCGTTGAAATGGGCCGTTGGTCCTGGTCCTCGGATTTCTGGGATTTCGATCACGACGGATACCCTGACCTCTATGTCGCCAACGGCTACATCTCCGCCCTCGACGGCAACGACCTCGCCAGCTTCTTCTGGCGCCAGGTGGTGGCCAAATCCTCTGAGGACGCTACCCCTTCGCTCGCTTACGAGCATGGATGGAACGCCATCAACGAATTGATCCGCTCCGACTCCACGTGGCATGGCTATGCCAGAAACGTCATGTTCGCCAACAATCGCGATGGCACTTTTTCTGAGGTCTCCGGCCCCGTCGGGCTGGACTTCATTGAGGATAGCCGCACCTTTGTTCTCGCCGATCTTGACCACGATGGACGGCTGGAAGTCATCCTCAAGAATCGCAACGCTCCTCAACTCCGGATATTGCACAATGCGATGAAGGACATTGGCCACTCCATTGCATTCCGCCTGCGAGGACATACAAGCAATCGCGACGCCATCGGGGCGGCAGTCACCGTGGAAGCGGAGACTCTGCGCCAGACCAGGTATCTTCAGGCTGGAACCGGGTTTCTGGCCCAGCACTCCAAAGAGCTGTTCTTTGGCTTGGGAAACACGGAAGGTAAAGTCCGGGCCTCAATCCGCTGGCCGAATGGCCTTTCCCAGCAATTTGCCGATCTCCCTGTGAACCACAGAATCGAAATTGAAGAAGGTTTCGCCACATTTGTGGCCAAACCCTTCGCCGCGCCAACGTCAAGCTACGCCCAGGCAGGAGCGCCGCCAACGTTGCAACCGCTGCCTTCCCAGGTTGACACATGGCTCATCGACCCCTTGAGGGCGCCCGCGTTTTCCCTGCCCGATCTGGCGGGCAACATGCGTGAACTCCGCTCCTTGCGTGGGAGCTTTGTGTTTCTCAACTTCTGGTCCACTGCCGCGCCGCTCTCTCTCGACCAGTTGAGACTTCTCCATCGCAGCCGGCCGGCGCTGGCCGCAAGTCAACTGCAAATCCTGGCCGTAAACGTGAACCAGCCGGCCGATACTCAAGCGGCCCGGGCGTTTGCCGCGCAGGAGGCGCTTTCCTTTCCGGTCCTTTTTGCCACCGAAGATGCAGCCGGCATTTATAACATCATCTATCGTCACCTATTCGACCGCCGCAGGGACCTCGGGATTCCCACCTCCTTCCTGCTGGACAAAGAAGGCATGATCGTCAAGGTGTATCAGGGGCCGATCGATCCTCAGCGCCTGCTGGAGGATGCCAAGTCTGTCCCCACCACGGCGCCGGATCGCATGCGGAAGGCGATTCCGTTCCCTGGAATGCTCTACCAGAGCGCGTTTCTCCGCAATGACTTTACCTACGGTGTGGCCATGTTCCAGCACGGTTATCTGCCGCAGGCCGCGGAGTCCTTTCTGGAAGTCGTCGCCGCCAAGCCGGACGATCCCGACGCGTATTACAACCTGGGTACGCTCAGCCTGCGCAGAAATGACTTTCCTGAGGCGCGCAACTATCTTCAGCAGGCTTTGAAGCTTCGCCCCAACTACCCTGAAGCGTGGAACAATCTGGGCATGATGGCCGCCCAGCAAGGACACCCGGAAGATGCTATCCAGAACTTTCAGCAGTCGCTGCTCCTTCGCCCCGGATACGCTACCGCCCTCCTGAACCTGGGCAATGTCTACCGCCGGCAGCAGGATTTTGTGAAGGCTGAGGAATGCATGAGCCATGCGCTCAAGATTCAACCCGGCGATCCTGAAGTCAACTACAGTCTCGGGATGCTTTATGCCCAGCAAAACCAGTTGCAACTCGCATCGGACTATTTGCGCAAGGCCATTGACCTGCGTCCGGACTATCCCGAAGCCCTGAACAATCTCGGCGTTCTCTTCGTCCGGGAGCAGGATTACTCGAAAGCGGAAAAGCAATTCAAGACCGGCATCCGCGTCGCCCCCGACTTCGATCAGTCCTATCTCAACCTTGCCCGTCTCTACACGATGCAGAACGACAAGGAAAATGCCAGAGAAGTGTTGCAGGAGTTGCTGCGCCTGCAACCCCAGAATCCGGGCGCGAAGCAGGCCCTGGAAATGCTGCAATGACCGCCTTGATGAGCGCGTGGGAATCTCTGAATAAGTCGGCGTCTTGAAAGGGCACGGCTTTGCAGGCTGCGGAGAAACTCATCGGGGGGTAGGTCCAGCCTGGTAGGGATGGGTTCTAACCCATCCATTGATCTCCCGAGGAAAAGTTCCTCGCAGTGAAGACTTATTCACGGCTCTCTTGGGTCCGCCCGGCCCGGCTTGCTCTCCACAATCCGCACCTTCAGTCAGCGGGCCACTTCACGCCTGTCAGTTGCTCTGCGACCTGCCACAGTTTCCGTGCCACAGCCTGATCGCGCGCCCGCCTGAAGACATAAGCCGCGGCGGGCGGCCCGGCAAACTCAAAGAGTCCACCGGGGCCGTAGAATCCGCCCGGCTGCGCATCTGCCGAGGCCAGGGCAAACAAGGCGGGCAGCGCGCCGTCGGCAGCGGACTGGCTCACCATTTTCCCCAGCGACCGGCTCAGCCGGGAAAGTAAACTCCTCGCGCCCAGGCCATTCGCGTACAAACCCGTCTGCGCAAAACCCGGATGCACAGCGCTGCTCAGCAAGCCCCACCGGTGCGCGTCGCTTCGCCTCTGCAACTCGCATGCAAACAGAAGCGAGGCCAGCTTCGACTGGAAGTACGCCGCCCAGGGCCTGTATCTGCGCTCCCCCTGCAGGTCGTCGAAGCGGATCTGGCCATAGCGATGAGCCAGGCTGCTCACCTGCACCACCCTGGGCCCCCGGCTCAGCCGAAGCAACGGCAGCAACAGTCCGGTCAGTGCAAAGTGGCCCAGATAGTTGGTGCCCAGTTGCATCTCGAACCCATCCGCCGTAACCAGGCGTTTGGGCAGCGCCATCACCCCCGCGTTGTTCACCAGTAGGTCCACGGGACGGCCCGCAGTCCCAAGCCTCCCTGCAAAATCAGACACCGATGCCAGGTTTGCCAGGTCCAGCCTCTCAAACCGCACCAGCGCCTTCGGCGCCAGCATGCGAAGCTTTCCCACCGCCTCGCGGCCCTTCGCTTCATTGCGTCCGGCGACGATCACGTCAGCGCATCCCTGCGCCAGCGCCAGCGCTATCTCATAGCCCAGCCCACTGGCGGCGCCGGTAACCACAGCCAGTTTTCCGGCCTGGGGTGGAAGGTTGCCGGGTTGCCATCCCTGGAGTGACATATGTTCTTGAATGTTTATCGACATATCCTCTTCGATCTTCTGCCTCTATGAATTGAATGACTACTCACTCATCTTCAAGCAAAAACTTACTCCCCTGCGAACCCATTCCAAAGCATCTTGAATCCCAGCTCCTGGCACACCGCAGCACACTCGGGGTGAGCGTTGATGAACTCGACGGTGATCTCCGCCAGCGCTCGCAACATCAACACCAGGTACTCCGAAGGAGCATTGCGCAACTCGTTCCCCGCAACCGCCTCACCCGTCGCCTTCACTACTTCAAGAAGCGCGAAGGTGGCCGTTTCGTTCTCCCTGAACAGCTTGCCGGAGGCCCGCAAGTGAGCCAGAACCTTCAATTGTTCCGGGTGCGCCGCTCCCAGCTCCAGATACTTGTCCCAGATGTACCGCAGCCGGGCACGAGTGTCTCCTCCGTGGGGAAAGTCCGGGATGTGACGGCTGAACTCCTGCCTCAAATCAAGGTAGAGCTCGTTCATCAGCTCATCCTTGGTCTTGAAATAAGTAAACAGCGACCCCTCGGCGACGCCCGCCGCCTTGGAAATGGCAGAAGTAGGCGCACTGGTAATGCCGCGTTCCGCAAAAACACGAAGCGCGGCATCAAGAATCGCTTTACGCTTGTCGTCACTCCTGGGCCGTGCCACCCGCTCCACCTCATTCCTGAAACAAATGAGCGCGTACTCACTCACTATACTACGCCAACTGCCCCTAAGATGCAAGGGCATTCTGCACTGGAACTCACGTCACCACCGGCGTCTCTGCCACTCCCGCCGTTCCAAACACCCGCCGGTACCGTTCCACCTCGTCCGCCGGCCCCATCGCCTTCAAATAATTATCTGAGAGCTTCACCGCCGGCCGACCCTCCACTTCGGTCAGTTTGCACACCAGGCTTACAGGGTCGAACTCATCCCCGCCCTGCGGATTGCAATTGCGAAAATCGTTGGTCAGAAACGTTCCCCATCCCGCGCTCAATCGAATCCGCCGGTCGGCAACCCACTTCCGCTCATCCGCAAAGTCGCTCGCCCGCTCGAAATCCCCCGGCGTTGCCCCATTCAGCAGTCTCCCGCCAAAGTACGCATGAAGCCCCAGAATCTGTCCCACATCGAGCGCATCGGAGGCAATCAGCCGCTTCCGCCGCGGATCGCGCCCGCGCCGCTCCAGCCACTGGATATACTCGTCCCCCGCCACGTACGGGTCCTTGCTGTCGACGCGCTGACCCGTCCAGTCCGCCACCCAATCCGGCGCACCCTCCAGAAACTGCGTCGTCCCAAACGTATCCGGCAGCAGAATCAATAACTCGCCCTGGTAACTCTGCTGCCATAACTCAAGCAAGCGGTACTGCGCCGTCCGCAGCTCCTCCTCGCCGTTGGCCAGCGCCGCCAGCGCCATCGGCAACTCGTGCGCATTGGTGCCGATCGCTTCCAGATCGTGCTTGTAGGCCAGGTACGTATTCGAGCTGCCCGCAAAGTTCGCGCCCAGCACGTCGCTCATGGCCTTCACCACGTACTCCTGCCAAAGAAAACTGTGCCGCCGCCGCGTCCCAAAGTCGCTTACGCTCAGCCGCGGAACGCCGCGCAGCCGCTCCATCTTTTCCCACAGCTTGGTCTTGGCCCGCGCATAAAGAATGTCCAGCTCGAACTCGCTCAGCCGCTTCAAACTGGCCCGCGTCTTCAACTCGTCGATGGCCGACAGCGCATAGATCTCCCACAGCGTCGTCTCCGTCCAAAGCCCATGGAACCTCAGGATGAGTTGCCCGTTCTCAACCGACAAATCGAAATCCGAAAGCCGGAAGTCGCGCTCCAGCCACTCCAGAAACGCCGGCTCGAAGATCCCTCGCCGCCCATAGAATGTGTTGCCCGCCAGCCAGATCAGCTCCGACTTGTGGAACCGGAGCCTGCGCGTCTCTTCCAGTTGCTCCCGCAACTGCTCCAAGCTCACAATCTCGCCTAGCCGCACATGTGTCGTGCGATTCACCAGCGTGAACGATGTTTTGGTCCTGGGGAACTGCTTCCAGATGAACTGCAGCATCAGCAGCTTGTAGAAATCCGTATCCAACAGCGAACGCGTGATCGGATCCAGTTCCCAGTTATGATCGTGCGCGCGTCTGGCTATGTTGACTATCACAATGAAACCACTTTAATTCACCGCGCCGCCCGAACCGGTGCCAAATCCCAGCCTGCCTTCCAGCCATCCCGCTCACTCTTCGATCGCCGCGGCGATCCCGGCTCGCACCTCGTCCGCCAGCGCGGGCATCGCGCCCGACTGCGACGCCACCCATCCACCCCACCGGTTCCCGGCCTCGTTCAACGTCGCCAGGTCCGCCCCGCTCAGCAGGTAATGCGTCAGCGCCGCCGTAAACGCGTCCCCCGCCCCGATCGTGTCCACCACCTTCACTGGAATCCCAGCGTGTTCGTGCCACTCTTCCCGCGTCACCAGCAGGCTGCCGCGCCCGCCCCGCGTCACCGCCACCATCTCCAGCGTCGGAAACTCCCTGAGCAGCAACTCCGCGCCCACTCGCAGCGGATCAGTCCCCGCCCCATCCTCCGTCGGCAAACCCAGCAGCCCCAGCACCAGCGGAACCTCCGCGTCGTTCATCTTCATCACCGTCGCCAGCTCCAGCGACTCCTGGATCACCTCGCCGGAGTAGAACGGCGCCCGCAGATTCACGTCGAACACCCGGATGCACGACGACGAAGTCTGCGCCGCCAGTGTCTGAATCGTCTGCCGCGACTCCAGGCTCCGCTGCGCCAGCGACCCAAAGCAGATCGCGTTCGCCCGCTCCGCCAGCCGCACCCACTCGTCTGAAAGCTCCAGAAAATCCCACGCCGCCGGCTGGTGAATCGTGTAATGCGGCTGCCCGTCCGCAAAATGCACCGTCACCCGCCCCGTCTCATGCGCCAGGTCCACCTCCAGCGAACTCGCGTCCACCGGCAGCGGGTCCAGCCGCTCCACCGCCAGCCTGCCCAGGTCGTCCCGCCCGATCCGGCTCAGCAGCACCGCGTGGTTGCCCAGCCGCCCCGCCATGACGGTAAAGTTTGCCGGCGCCCCGCCCAACCGCGGCCCCTCCGGCAAAACGTCCCACAACAACTCGCCCAATCCCAATATCAGGTGCGGTTCCTTCAAAGTCCTGCTCCAACGGGCGCCCGCTCTCTGCTGCGCCTCATTCCCCCGGCGATTGGTTTCCACCGCCGAAATCCAGACGCTGCCTCCGAAATCCAGATCCTGCCCCAGAAGTCCAGATCCTGCCTCAGAAACCCAGACCCTGCCTCATTTGTCGTTGCAAATGCATGTGCGAACGGCCCAGCAAACAGCTTTCTCCCTCTAACCCTGTCTCGTCAAATCTTCTCTGTGAAAGTCAGTTGAATTCCCCGCTTTCGCCTTTTCCCATCCCAGCCCACAAAGCCCCGTTCTTGAAAACCACGAACCCCGACGCCCTACCCCACAAATCGCCAAATCGAGCAATCCTCCCAATTTGACGATGCATATTCCCCCTCCGGCTGGTTGGCCATGATCCGATGATCCGCAATCGCATCCGCCTTCGACCGCCTCACCTTCCCCTCAAACACCCGCATCCATCCTCGCTCGCCCTCCAGCACCCCCTCCTGCTCATTGTTCACATAAAGAACGTCCAACTCCCCCGTCCGCCACGCCAGATCCTTTCTCCACCTCTTCAGCAGCCGCCGCATCACCGCCGCCTCAAACGGGTTGAACAGGAACGCCACCACCGGCCCGTCCGGCAGGTCAAAGTCCACCGCATCCCCTTCGACCACGCGCATGGGCGCCCGCGCCCGTCCCGCCGCCCGCCAAATCCCCATATTCTTGCGCGCAATCCCCGCCAGCGTCGGATGCAGCTCCACCCCCACCACCGCCTTGAAACTGAGCTGCGAGGCCAGCAGCACCGCCCGCCCCATCCCCGCTCCCACATCCACAAACGTGGTCTCCTCCATCGCCCCCGCCGGCCCCGTCCTCCGCCATCGCCTCACCAGCGCCTGAAACACCGAGGGCGCAACCCCGTAGTAAGCCGTGTTATGTCGGTCGTGCCGATGCCCGCTCTTCAGATGTCTCCCCGCAACCAACCCGCTCGTCCTCACCCCAAATTCCACGTCGAACGGGTGCCGCGTAAACCCCTCCTTCACCTTGAGCCCCGGCAGCCATCGCCGCGTCCCCATCGCCGCCGCGCCGTTTTTCTCTCTCCCGTCAACTTTCACGGTTTGAACCTTAGCACACACCCCCCAGCCCGAAGCGAGGTTGCACGGGTAGGCAGAGCCATCGGCAGGCCCGCATCCAACTCCGGCATGCGCAGCCACGAGCAGAGGCCTTCAAAAAAAATTCCCAGTTTGGGCCACAAAGCGCGCTATAATCCGCTTCTTCCGTATTTCCCCTCAGTTGGACGAACCTATGATTGCGTTTCCCGCTCTGCCGCATGACCTCGAATGCATCGTCGAGCGATTCATCGCGCCGCTCACCATGGTGTGGTTCTCCATCCACTGGCTTTTCTTGGGTCGCAACAAGGACGACCCCGGCGGGGCGAAAAAGGACCCCGAAGAGGAGAGAATAGTTGCCGAAGGAGAGAGAAAAGCCGCCAACAGGGGCTCTTTTGCGGGGATTTTGTCGGCCGCGATCATTCTGATCTTCTTCTTCCGCTTTTTCCCCACGTCCAACGCAACAGCGATCTCCTGGCAGGCTGCAATTTGGGCACTCCTCATCGGCGCCGGCGCCGGCATCTCGACGCAAATCCTGCACGCCAAGAAAGAAACAATCCTGAAACCAAGCAAGAATGCCGCCGGAACGAAGGCTGTCGAGCACCCGGGACTATGGGGGCTGGCGGTAGCCTGCGGCACGGCTCTTGGCCTGGCCTCGCTCATCGTCTACTACACCGGCCCCCCCTACTGCGCACCCCATCTATGGCTCATGTGGGGATTCCTGTCCCTCCTCTGTTTCTATCGATTCGCATGCCTCTTCCTCTTTGGAGATTGACCATGAAGCGTTACATCGTTCTGGCTCTCGTCTCATGCACGTTGACAGTACTTCCCCAGGCGTTGGCGCAAACGTTGCAGCCAAACCAACCCGCTGCACCTGGCAAGACTCCGGGAGATAAGCCAGCCGCGCAGAACACACCTCCGGCAAACCCGTCGGATTCGTCTGGCACGCCACACAACCCTGCCGCCACTTGTCTGGATGCCTCTGCGTGTCTCCCTGGCGACAAGGTCAAAGTGAATGCGACCGGGCCATCCTTAAGCCAGAAGCAAACAAAGAACGTGGCCGTCACGCTCCGCCCGTCCAAGACCACAGGAGAACCGCTGACTGCGGCCGCAAAATGGGATGGGGCCAGCCTTCTCGTGGAAATCCCACAGAATGCGCCGGACGACCGCTACAGTTTTCAAATCGAGGCAGATTCCGCTACAAACCCCAACCTAACCGACCTGAATCCGAGCCAGGTCGTTGTGCAACGGCCCACGATTACCGGCGTCTCTCCGGCCGCTGCTTTCACCGATACCGCCGGCGCCAGCCAAGTCATAGTCCTGGGCAGTGGGTTCTGGAGAGGAACGAACATATCCGAAACACTTCCCACGGACGACCAAAAAAAGCAGGCAAATGGATTCGTTGAACTTCGTTACAAAGAAATCGGAACCCCCGCAAGATGCGCAGTCGATGCCACATCCGCTCAGAAGCGCGGATGCTACGACTTGAACGTAGACAGCGATCGCCAGGTCACACTTACCTTTTACAAGCTCGACGCAATTGCCGACCCTATTAAGGGAGCGCAGAGTTTTGTCCTCGCCGTTCGCAATGTAGAAACAAATCGGACCGCCTTGACCCTGATCGATACAACCCAGAGTACCCCCCTCACCGTGGCAGTAGTCGGCTTTCTCCTGATCGTAGTGATCGTTTATCTTCTTCTTCGCAGCGGCGAGCATGCCACCAAACAACGAATGAACGGCAAGGATTATTGGCTCAGCGTGCTGTTTTACGACGTGCAAACCAACAGCTATAGCCTCTCCAAGTGCCAGTTCTATGCCTGGACCGCCGCCGCCGTCATCGGCTATCTCTTCCTGGCGATATCGAAGAGCTTTGTCCAGGGCAGCGCCATCTTCCCCGATATTCCGCCAGGCATTCCCACCATTCTCATCGCCAGCGTGGGAACGGTCGTCCTCTCCAACGGAATTACCAGCGCAAAGGGCGACAAGGGAGCCGGAGCGCAAGGGCCGAATCTTTCCGACTTCATCGCCAGCGGCGGCGTGGTCGCTCCGGATCGCCTCCAATTCGCCATCTGGACCGTGGTGGGTATCGGCACATTTCTTGCCATCGTCTTCCAGAGCGACCCGAGAAACATCAACGATCTGCCCGCCATCCCCTTGGGCTTCCTGAAATTGATGGGGATCAGCTCCAGCGGATACCTGGCTGGAAAACTGGCCCGCAAAGCCGGCCCCACCATCGCGGCGATGGTTATCAAGAGCGACGGTGACATGTTGAGATTTCAACTCACCGGCAGCGGTCTCTCCCGCTCCGCAATCTTCAGCATCGACGAGAAGCCGATCTTTCCCGATCTCATCCTGGGCAAAGACGGCAAGACCGGGCTCCCTGAAGTGCTCCAGCAAGATCCTTCCATCACCGACACGGACTATGCGCGAATCCTCACTTTCCCCATCAAAGATTATCCAGACTCCTGGTTGGGCGGCCCGCATAACTTCACCATCACCAACCCCGACTCGCAGAAGGCCACAAAAAGTTATCAGAAATTCCTGGTGAAACCGGATTCCATCAAGATTACCGCTGCTCCTCCGGCGCCCCCACCGGCAACTCCTCCGCCCGCAACGACGACTCCCACGCCTCCTGCGCCTAACTTCGTCATGACCGGCGAGTGTCTTGACTCAGATTTGGCGGTTACGTGCACAGTTACGCCCAGCACCGGAGCGACCAATGTAATAAAGCAGTTCCCTGTCACTCGAACAGATCTCAAGAAGAAAGATTCCACTGGAGCCGAGGTCCCGCCTGCCAATATCTACAACGGAACAGTAACTGGGCTCAACAAGGGTGACGTAGTTGTTGTGTCGATAACCGACGCTTCAGGCTTTATCAAGAAAATAGAGCCCGTGACTGTCGCCTGATCCAGATCGGATCGGGCCGGGCGTCGGGTTTCCCAGGTCTCGCCTCGCTTTTTGAGACCTGGGAAACCACTGCATCCGGCTCCGGCCTCTCCGGGCGCTTCCCACAAGGTAAAGCACATTCTTGTTGAAACTTGCGCGAATTTCCGACAAAATAAAAACACTTCACTCCGGGCGCTTCCCCCGATAGCGCCTTTTTCTGGATTCTTGATTCGCTTTGTGGTGCTCTTTCAGCCCAACATGCAGTTTCCATCCCTGCGGTGCTGAGCTGTTCCAGGGAACACATCACCCACTGAGAGGCAGTTTCCAGGTCCGCAATCTGCGAGCCGCGTCAACGCCACACCGGCGTCAACACCAGTGCAATTCAAGACTTGAGGAGGAGCAGCCGTGAAACGATCCCTTTCGGGATGGATGCTTTGTTGCATCCTTTCCTTCGCCACCCTTGCATTCGCCCAGACCGCAACCACCTCTCTCCGCGGCGTCGTGAAGGACTCCAGCGGCGCATTGGTTCCGGGAGCTTCCATCACCCTCACCGATCAGGCCACCGACAATGCGTATCACGCTGTCTCCAACGCCTCCGGCTTCTACATCTTCCCCATCATCTCCCCGGCCCACTATCTCATCTCCGTCACCTCCAGCGGCTTTGCCACGCGGAGCGTGACCGCCGAGCTGCTCGTCGACCAGCCGGCCACCATCGATTTCACCCTCAGCGTCAAGGCCGAGCCGGTCACCGTCGACGTCAGCACCTCGGCTGAGACTCTCGACCTCGCCGACGCCACCATGGGCAACGCCGTTGGCAACACCACCATCGAAACTCTCCCCATGGATGGGCGCAATCCCATCTCCCTGCTCAGCCTGCAACCCGGTGTTCTTTATATGGGCTCCGAGGTCGTCGACAGCCGCCAGGGCGCAGTCGCTGGCGGACGCTCCGACCAGGGCAACATCACCCTCGACGGCCTCGACGACAACGACCAGATCTTCGGCACTGCCTTCACCGGCGTCCTCCGCTCCACCCTCGACTCCACCGAGGAGTTCCGCGTCACCACCTCCAACGGCACCGCGGCGTCGGGCCGCTCCTCCGGCGCCCAGATAAATCTCATCACCAAGAGCGGAACCAACAAGATGCATGGCGCGCTCTATGAGTACTACCGCCCCGATAACGTCGTCGCGAACCAGTACTTCCTCAAGTACAACGACCTCACCAGCAACCAGCCCAACACCCCCCAGTTCTACCTGGTCAACACCTTCGGCGGCAGCATCGGTGGTCCCATCTTCAAGGACAAGCTTTTCTACTTCTTCAACTACGAGGGCCAGCGCATCGGCACACACGATGTCGTCGGCGCCACTGTGCCCACGCCCTCCTTTATGGCCGGCGGCCTGCAATACCCCGACGCGACCACCGGCGCCACCGATGCCCTGACCCCTGCGCAGGTTAAGACCCTGGATATGCCCTGCACCAACTTCGTCTTTCCGGCGCCCCCGGCCACCGGTGGCACCCCGGTTTGCCCCAACGGTCCCGGCGCCAACGCTGCCATGCTCAAGTACCTCTCGACCGAACCAACCACCACCAGCGCCATCGGTGGCGACGGCGGCCTCAACAGCGGCGAGATCTTCTTCACATCTCCGGCGCCTGCCACGCTCAACACCAGCATCGTCAAACTCGACTACAACATGAATAGCAAGAACCACTTCTTCGTCCGCGGCAATTTGCAGAAAGACACCGTGGCTGGAGATGAGAACTTCCCCGGTCAGCCTCCTCAATCCTTCTACGACGACAACACCAAGGGCCTCAGCGCCGGCCACACCTGGATTCCCACCGCCAGCATCGTCAACGACGTGCGCTACGGTTATGTTCGCCAGGGCTGGCAGAGCGGTGGCATCGCCCCCGGCGAATGGGTCTACATCAGCGGCCTCACCCAGCCCACCGCCCAGACCGGCACAACCTCGCTCCACGTCCCGGTCAACAACATCGTCGATACCCTCACCTGGAACAAGGGCTCCCACACCTTCGCCTTTGGCGGCAACTGGCGCGCCATCACCAACCACCACAGCAGCAACAACGGCTCCTTCAATAACGCCGAGACCAACTACGCGTACGCAAGCACCGGCGACCTGCCCATACCCGCCAACATGGCTCAGGGCTTTACCAACCAGTGGAGTCAGGACTGGGCCAATCTCATGGGCGTTATTCCAGAGCTGACCAACGTCTACAACTACTCCATTACCGGCCCAACCACCGGAACGGCCCTCGCCGCAGGCGCTCCCATCACCAAGAACTTCCACGCCAACGAGCTTGAGGGCTACGTCCAGGACACCTGGCACGCCCGCCCCAACATCGCTGTGACCTTCGGCGTCCGCTACTCTCTGCTCCAGACCCCCTATGAGACCAATGGTCAGGAGATCGCGCCCACCATCAATACCGACAAGTGGTACAAGCAGCGTGAAACAGCGGCCCTCCAGAGCCAGATCTACGAGCCGGCCATCTCCCTGGCGCCCACCGGCAAGGCCAACCACGCGCCCGCTTATTGGCCCGAGCAGAAAAAGGACTTTGCCCCGCGCATCGGCGTCGTCTTCTCGCCCGACGCCAAAACCTCCATCCGTGCCAGTGCCGGCATGTATTACGACCACTACGGCGAAGCCCTCGTCAACACCTTTGATACCACCGGCTCCTACGGCCTCACCGCCGGAATCACCAACGCGGCCGACGAGCTGGGCTACGAGAACGCACCGCGCTTCACCGGCCCCCACAACCTCCCCGATATCCCCCTGCCACCGTTTTCGCCCACCCAGACCTTCCCCTTCAGCCCGCCGGTTGAAGGCTTTGCCATCGACTGGGGCATGGACAACAACATCAAGACCCCCTACGCCGAGGCCTTCAACTTCTCCTTCCAGCACCTTCTGCCCGGGGGATTCACCTTCGAAGAAGCTTACGTCGGCCGCCTCGGACGCCATCTCCTCCAGGCACTCGACCTGGCCGAGCCTACCGACTTCGTAGACCCCAGCGGCGCCGGCGACTACTTCAGTAACGCCAGAATCCTCTCCAAAGAGGTCGACGCCGCTCCGTTCGGGACCGAGCAATATGGCATTTTTGCGGGGAACTACCAGAAGGTCAACGACCACATTCCCGCCATCCCCTACTTCGAGCACGTCTTCCCCTACATGAAGGGCCAGGACTACGTCGGAGAAAGCGCCACCCAGGCCATGTTCAACAACGCCTGGGCCCCGGAACGCTACACCAATGGGGAAACGCTTGCGCTGGCCATCGCCGACGTCTTTGGCATCTTCCCCGGCAGTCCCTTCGACGGCGGCCCCAACCAGTCCACCTTCTGGAGCAATCAGTTCTCCTCCCTTTACTCCATGGACTCGATCGGCAACAGCTCCTACAACGCGCTCCAGTTCACCCTCCGCCATCCCGCTTCCCACGGGCTGACGGTCGACGTCAGCTATACCTTCTCTAAGTCGCTTGACTACGGCTCGGAGACCGAGCGTGTCAGCGGCAACTACGGCGGCATCTTTTCCAACGTAGACAACGCCTACACCAACTTCGAAATTCAGAACACCTGGAACCCCAAGCTCAACAAGGGCGTCTCCGACTTCGACACCCGCAGCCTGGTCACCACAGACTGGGTCTATGCCCTTCCCGTCGGCCGCGGCAAAGCCGTTCTCGGCGGCTCCAACGCCATCGCGGACGCCATCGTCGGCGGATGGCAGTGGGCCGGCCTCGCCCGCTGGACCAGCGGTCTGCCCTTCAGCCTCGAATCCCCCGCCTATCCCACCAACTACAACCTCCCAGCCATGAGCTTCAACGTCGGCGGCGTTCGCACCCACCGCAACATCACCGCCGGAATCCCTCACGCCTTCGATGCCACCACTTCGTCGGCCATCAACAACGGCATCTATTTCGGCAACCCCATCCGCCTGCCCTACGCCGGAGAGGCCGGAAACCGAAACGTCTTCCGTGGAGACGGCTACTTCGACATCGACTCCTCCATCACCAAGACCTGGAACCTCGGCGACTGGGCCAGGCTCAAATTCGCCGCCGAGGCTTACAACATCACCAACTCCGTCCGCTTCGACCCCAGCCCCAATGGCCTGGTCCAATCCACGGGCAACAACATTGTCGGCACCTACGGCGTTCCTCTCTCCACCTATCGCCGCATGCAATTCGGCCTGAGGATCGACTTCTAGTGCGTTTTCACAGCCCCTGCAATCAGGGCATTTGGCCTCTGCGCCATGCTTGAACCTTGCAGGCATTCAACAGAAAGGGCCTCGGTCATCATTTGACCGAGGCCCTCCTTTTTTTCGGCGCGCGTCGAGCGGATGCTACCATCCCGTTCTCATCACGCCCACACCGCAACTCCGCCCACCGCCCGATCGATCCGCTCCAGCGCCTCCGCGGGCAACTGCGCCCCCACCGCGCGCACATTGTCCGCCACCTGTTCCGGCCGCGAAGCCCCAATGATCGCCGAAGCCACCTCCGGCCGCCGCAGCACCCACTTCAGCGCCATCTGCGCCATCGTCAGCCCCAACTCCGCCGCAATCGGTTTCAGTCCCGCAACCGCCTGCAGCAGATAGTCCGACCGGTAATGCCTTCCCGCCGTCTCCATGAACGCATTCATCTCTTCGCTCGCCGCACGGCTCCCTGGCGGAGGCGGCTGCCCCGGCGCATATTTGCCCGTCAGCACCCCATGCGCCAGCGGCGAAAACGCCAGGTTCCCAATTCCATGCCGCGCACACGCCGCGAAAACACCGCCCTCCGGCTTCCGCCACAGCATCGAGTACTGCGGCTGGCTCGACGAAAACGCGGTCAGCCCGCCCGCATCCGTAATCGCTGCCGCCGTCTCAATCTGCTCCGCCGTCCACTCGCTGAACCCGATCGCCCGAACCTTCCCCGCCTTCACAGCCTTGCCCAGCGCGCCCAGCGTCTCTTCCAGCGGCGTCTCCCTGTCGAAACGGTGGCACTGATAAAGATCGATCCACTCCACCCCCAGCCGCTCCAGCGACCGGTCCAACTGCTTCTCGATCTGCCCTGCCGAGAGCCCCCGATCCGGCTCGTCCCCCACCGGAAAATATAGCTTCGTCGCAATCAGATACCGGTCCCTCGGGAAAGCCCTCAGTGCCTCGCCCAGCACCCGCTCCGCCTCGCCCGCCCCATACTGGTTCGCCGTGTCGAACAGCCTGATCCCGTGCTCCACCGCCACATGAATGCACCGGATCGCCTGCTCCCGCCCAATCCCCCCAGCCACCGTCAGCCAGGTCCCAAAACTCAACTCCGAGACCTCCAACGGACCGTTGCCAAGTTGCCGATATTGCATGCTTCCCCTTCTTGCCATCCCCAAAAAACGTGCAGATATTAAATCCGATTTTATGCTAGGCCATGAAGTCGTGACATACTGACTGCCATGCGGATCTACGTCATGTGTATTGCACTCCTTCTCGGGCCGGCTACCGACTCCTTGCAACCGCTCATCTCGGCTACTGTAACCTTCCCAAAAAGCGGACCAGTCTCAATTGAAGGAATTGTCAAACAGGGCGCACATCCGCGCCTTGTCTTTCATTCCCAGCAAACAGGTCAACTCCTTCTCGATGCGCAAGTCGGAAAGAGCGAATACTGGAAAGAGTTCGTTGATAAATACCAGCCGAATGACTTGAACATGAGCATCCGCTTTCTCGTCCTTCATCGTATCGGTCTGCCTGATCCACTGATCCTCGCCCTCGTAAGAGAACAAGGCGGTTCTGACTGTGGATACAACTCTGCGCTCTTCGGTGAAGTGGACGGACGACTGTCGGAATTGACGCCAAGCCTGCCGGATCATTGGTTCCGTGGTCAAACCCTGCTATCGAGCGGAACTTCCGGGGGGCCAATCACATTGACAGTCACCAGCGAGAGATACCAAGCAAAGGATGTTCACTATACCGGCCCGAGCCTTATCGCCGTGTATGTCTACACTTACGACTCATCGCAGGGGAAGTTTGTCGAGGCCCGGCGCACGGAAGTAAAGAGCGATGATTTGCATTCGACTGGTGAGGACTTAATCGGCCTCTTCGGTGAGTTCGCCCAGTGTTAAGGGCCTCTTGCAAACTCTCAACCAAGAGACCATCATAAGAGCCAAATGAGCAGCAACACTCCACCTCCGGAATGCGCCAATCGGCCTTCTCGCCTGAAAAACGTGAACGGCTTTCTCGTGCTTGATTCGCCCACAGTCCGCCAAGCTGTCCATTTCTCGCTCGAAGACATCAAGCAAGCCGAAGACAATATGGACCGTGAGGACGTGGAGCGCTCCCTTTCAAGCGAAGTCCCATGACCAACCCGGCCACATCTTCTGGTCCGACACTCCTGCCTATCTCGACAGCACCAAATCCCTCTTTGCAAGATTGCAGGGCCACCGCCAAACCACCGATGCCTACTTGCTCGGCCTCGCCATCCACAACCACGGCAAGCTGGCCACTCTGGACCGTGGAATCCGCCAGTTGGCCGGCAACGAGTTTGCCGCCAACCTGGAATTGATCGAGCACAACGCTCCGTTTCGAGCCTCCGCCAGGTAGATGCAGCCACTCCCCAAATCACCCTCCCCGGCTTCGGCGCGGCCTCCGCTTGAAAATTGCATTGAAAATCCTGCACACAATCCAATGCACTCACTAAACCCTGCCGGGCAAATCAGAAACATCGATACGAATGCTCCCACGCGCACCGGACGCGGCCTCCGGACGATCGACAGCCCGAAAGAGAAAGGCGTGCCTGAAATGTCCATCCATTCCCCAATGAGCCGGGCGGTCCTTGCCGCACTCGCGACGGTAGCCGGCATGAATGCTCTTGCCCTTGATGCCCAGACTGACTTCGTCACCGCGGTCACCTCCACCCATCCCCTCGCGTATTACCGGCTCGACTCCACGTCCGGAAAGAGCCAGGTCGGAACCACCACCTACAAGCCGGTGGGCAGCGTGATCAGCGCCTCTCCAGGAGCACCCATCGGAACCCCCAACAACTATTTCGCCAAACTGGACGGGCGCACCGCGTACTTCCTTACCACGCAGGCCGGCGGAATCACAACGGCCGCTTCCATTATGGCCTGGGTCAACCTGGCCGAACTACCCGCCAAGACCAACCACTTCTTCTACGTGGCAGGTGAATCGGAGTCCGGCAACGATTTCGACGTGCAGTTTGAGACCGACAACGTCCTCAAGTTCTATACCGGCGGTTCGGGGCGCCTCGACTATGCCCCTCCACCAGCCACGCTCGTCAATCAGTGGCATCTGATCGTCGCCACCATGGATACCGTGTCGTGAGCGAGGGCAATTTACTGGGACGGCAAATCCGTCGCCACCGATAAGGGCGGCGGCAAGCCCGGCAAGAGCTATGCCTTCACCATCGGCTACAGCACGGTCTTCACCGGCCGGTTCTTCCACGGCGGCATCGAGGAGGTCGCCCTCTGGAACCGCGTCCTCAAGGCCACTGAGGTCGCCGCCATCTATACCGCAAACAAGGCCTCCGCTTCCACGGCCGGCGCGAGCCCATCCGCTTCATCAGCCGGCCCGAGCGGCCCCACGCCGACCACAGGCCCGTTTGCCACCAAAGCCAAAGTTACCGCCGATGACGCCAACGGTCCCATCAAACTGAAGCGGGAAGAGCAGATCGCCCTCATGTTTCTCACTGCCATTGAGAATATCGAGCGCGACTGCCAGATCGGCGCGCAGCGCGTCTGCACATTCGATCAGCTTTTGACGGGATCGGCGGTGATCAATGGCAGGCATAATCAACATTTGAAGTTTGACCCCAACAAGACGGATCCTAACTACACCTACGCATTCGCCGCTTCCGGCATGGCCTGGGAAGCGCACGCCAACGCGAAAAAGCCGGGCCTGTTGAGTTTCTGCTTCATGTCCAGAAGCGTGGGCACAACGGTTACCACCTACAGCGCCACCGGAACAGCCGGGTGGGTCGACAAGGAAGTGATGGGCCGTGGTATAGAAGGCGATTCCTTCGACGTCCAATAACTCCGTCGAGCCTTCCCCCCGGCGCGGCAATCCCAGGTCTCGCACTTAAGCAGGTAACGGCTTTGGAGCAGGTAACGGCTTTGGCCGGCGAACTTGGAAAGAAACACTCCCCAGCCCCAAGAGCCCCGTGCCCCATCCTTTCGCCTTTTTTCTGGCGAAAGATTCTCTCTTTCGAGTCAAGCATTTTCGGTGGGGATAGATTGGATTTTCAAGGCATGGCAGGTGGAAAACCACAAATCTCAACCCGAAATGTTTTTAAACCCTTCCATCTCAACAAGTGCCGGGCGCCCAGGCCTCATTCTGTGACCCGGGGGTTCCCGCCCGAACTTCCCCATCGATGCCCTCACCCCACCGCCTGCACCGTCCCCTTGCCCACCAGTTCTTCCACCCGCTCCACCCAGGCCCGATCCGCCGCCACGCTCATCCCCTCCGGCTCCAGGATCACCGCATACTCGCCCTTCTTTTCCAGGTGCAGCATCACCTTGCCCGGTCCCGGCGCTGCGTCAGCGGCGCTCTTCAGCCCCGCAAACATCTCCTCCGTCGCCCGCTCCAGATCGATCCTGATCCGCACCCCAGCGGGCAGCTTCACCTGCACCTCTTCGAGCGCCACAATCGAGCTCACCGCAATCTTCGGCGCCGCATCCTCATCGCCCATCAGAACCCCGCGCACCAGCACCGGCGCTTCCATCTTCAACTGCCCTTGCAAGCGCTCATAATCTCGCGGAAAACAGATCAGCTCGATCTTCCCCGTCGCGTCCTCCAGCGCCGCCTGCGCATACAACTTCTGCTCCCGCTTGCTCTTCTGCACCCGCAGTCCCAGAATCATCCCCGCCACCTGGATCTCGTCCATCGGGTCCGCCTGCGTCCCCCAGCGCTTCTCCGGAGGCTTGCGCTCCAGCGCCTCGGCCGCCGCAATCACACCCGTCAAATTGCGCAGCTTTTCCGCGTACTTATCCAGCGGATGCCCTGAGACAAAGAATCCCAGAACCTCTTTTTCATTGGCCAGCCGCTCGCCTTCCTCCCAATCCGCCACGCGCGGCAAATCATCCCCGCCACGTCCCCCGCCGTATCCTTGCGCCGGCCCCTCGTTGAACAGCCCAAACAGCCCCGTCTGTCCCTGCGCCGCGTCCCTCTGCGCCTTCTGCGCCCGCTCCATCGCCTTGTCCACCGCGGCCATCAGCGGCCCGCGCTTGCCCAGCGAGTCCAGCGCCCCCGCCTTGATCAACGATTGAATCACCCGCGAGTTCATCACCCGCAAATCCACCTTCTCGCAGAACTCCCACAAGCTCTTGAACCGCCCGCCCATCTCCTCGCGCGCCTTCAGGATCGACTCGATCGCGTTCCCGCCCACGTTCTTCACCGCCGCCAGCCCAAACCGGATCGCCTCTCCCTCCGGCGTAATATGCGGCGTGAACTGCGCCCCTGAAACCTGCACGTCCGGCGGCTCCACGCGGATGCCCATCTCCTTGCACTCGCCGATATACTTCACCACGTTCTCCGGCTTCGAAGTCTCCGATGTCAGCAGCGCCGCCATGAACTCCACCGGATAATGCGTCTTCAAATACGCCGTCTGGTACGCCACCAGCGCGTACGCCGCCGAGTGCGACTTGTTGAACCCGTACCCTGAGAACTTCTCCATCTGGTCGAAGATCTCGCCCGCCGTGTTCTTGTTGTGCCCCAGCGCCGCCACTCCGCTCATGAAGCGGTCTCTCTGCTCCGCCATCGCCTTCGGGTCCTTCTTGCCCATCGCCCGCCGCAATAGGTCCGCCTCGCCCAGCGAGTAGCTGGCCAGCAGGTTCGCGATCTGCATCACCTGTTCCTGGTAGACGATCACCCCCAGCGAACCCTTCAATATCCCTTCCAGCTCCGGCAGCATGTACTCCACCTTCCGCCGTCCCCATTTGCGCTCGATGAAGTCGTCGATCATGCTCATCGGACCCGGCCTGTACAGCGCGTTCAGTGCCGTCAGCTCCTCCACCGTATCCGGCTTGTACCGCCGCAGAATGTCCCGCATCCCGCTCGACTCGAACTGAAACACCCCCGACGTCAGCGCCGTATGAAACACCCGCCTGAACGTCTCCTCGTCGTCCAGCGGAATGACTTCGATATCCAGCTTCTCCCCGCGGCCCGCCTCGATCAGCTTCAGGCAATCGTCGATCACCGTCAGCGTCGTCAGCCCCAGAAAGTCCATCTTCAGCAGGCCNNCTTCATGTCGTAGGCGGTCACAATTTCGTCGTTCTTGGTCTTGTTCAACGGCACCAGCTCCGTCAACGGCCGCGGCGCAATCACCACCGCCGACGCGTGCACCCCGGCCCCGCGCACCAGACCCTCCAGCTTCTTCGCCGTGTCGATCAGCTCCTTGATCTGCCCATCCGTCTCGTACGCCTTGCGCAAATCCGGCACTTCTTCGAGCGCCTTGTCCAGCGTCATCCCAATCGTCATCGGCACCAGCTTCGCAATCCGGTCCACGTCCCCATACGGCATGTCCAGCGCCCGCCCGCAATCCTTGATCGCCGCCTTGGCCGCCATGGTATTGAACGTGATGATCTGCGCCACCTGCTCGCGCCCATACTTCCCCGTCACGTAGTCGATCACCTCGCCCCGCCGGTTCATGCAGAAGTCCACGTCGATATCCGGCATCGACACCCGCTCCGGATTCAAAAACCGCTCGAACAGCAGCGAATGCTGCAGCGGATCGATATTCGTAATCTCCATCACGTACGCCACCAGCGACCCCGTCGCCGACCCTCTCCCCGGCCCCACCGGAATCCCATGGTCCCGCGCATACTTGATGAAGTCCCACACAATCAGGAAGTACCCCGCGTAACTCATCTGCTTGATGATCCCGATCTCGAATTCCAGCCGCGCATCGTACTCAGCCAGCGCCGCCCGCCGCGCGCCCCGCGCCTCCAGCATCCGCACCGCCGTCTCCAGCCGCTTCTTATACCCCTCCCTGCACACCTGCTCGAAGTAGCTGTCGATGGTGTGTCCCGCCGGCACCGCAAACTCCGGAAACGGATTCTCCACCTTGGCCAGCTTCAGATTGCACCGCTCCGCAATCTCCATCGTCCGCTTCAGCACCTCGGGCGAATCCTTGAACAGCGCCCCCATCTCGTCCGCGCTCTTCACAAAGAACTGGTCGCTGTCGAACCGGAAGCGCTCACGATCGTGGATCTTCGCGCCCGTCTGCACGCACAGCATCACGTCGTGCGCGTGGCTGTCCTCCCCGCACAGGTAATGCGAGTCGTTGGTCGCCACCAGCGGAATCTTGAGCTCCCGCTCGAGGCGAAACAGCGCCTCATGAATCTTCTTCTCCTGCTCCAGCCCCTGGTCCTGAATCTCCAGATAGAAATTGCCCTTGCCAAAAATGTCCTCGTACTGCTCGGCCACCCCGCGCGCCTTCTCGTAGTTGCCCGCCACCAACTCCTCGCAAAGCTCCCCGCTCAGGCACCCCGACAGCCCGATCAGCCCCTCGGCATGTTCCGCCAGGTACCGCTTGCTCACGCGAGGTTTTCTATAGAACCCATGGAGCGATGCCTCCGAAGTAATCCGCACCAGGTTCCTGTACCCCTCTTCGTTCTGGGCCAGCACCAGCAGGTGATTGTTCTCGTCCCCCTCGCCCGCCGCCCGATGGTCTTCGTTTTTGCAGATATAAAGCTCGCACCCCAGAATCGGCTTGATGCCTTTCTGCTTCGCCGCGTCGAAGAAGTGTACGGCCCCATAAATATTCCCGTGGTCCGTCATCGCCACGGAAGTCTGCCCCAGCGCCGCCACCCGGCTCACGAGCTTGGTCAAGTCGCAAGCCCCATCCAGCAGCGAATACTCCGTATGCAAATGCAAATGCGTAAATTCAGCCATGATTACCTACGATTCTAGCCGCCATCGGGTCGGCGCGCGGAGCCAGAATATTTGCCTGAGCGCCACCGCTTGAGGAAAAGACGGCACAAACTTCCACTCGGCTGCCTACTGCTTGACATGTGACGCGATCCGTTATATTCTGACGATGAATGATCCGGAGCTTCAAGGACGACGACTCAAAGAAGCTCTTTGAGACAGGTTTCTGCAAACGCTGGGCGGCGATTCGTGAGGTCGCCAGCCGCAAGCTCGACCAGATCGAAACTGCAGCCAATCTGAGCGATCTGCGCCTCCCGCCCGGCAACCGGCTTGAGGCTTTGAAGAGAGACCGCGCCGGTCAGCACAGCATCCGCATCAACGATCAATACCGTATCTGCTTTGTCTGGAGGGCCGATGGGGCTCACGAAGTGGAGATCGCGGACTACCATTGAGCGCACGCCAAAGGAGCGGCAATCATGACCATTGAGAGACCGGCCGCCGGATGGAATCTTCAGCGCGTCACCACGCATCCCGGCGCAATGCTGCGCGAAGAGTTCCTCATCCCGCTCGGCATCTCGCAGAACGCCCTGGCGCTCAAGCTCCGCGTCCCTGCCACCCGCATCGGCGAAATCGTCAACGGCAAGCGCGCCATCACGCCCGACACCGCGCTGCGCCTGGCCCGTTTCTTCGGCAACAGCCCCGAGTTCTGGCTGAACCTACAGCAGATGCACGACCTGTCCAAAGCGCGCCTGGAGCTAAAGAAAACCATCGAACGCGACGTAGAAGTCTTCAACGCCGCCTAACACACGCCTCCCGCCCACTCCACCAGCTTGGTCACATCGCAAGCCCCATCCAGCAGCCAATACTCCGTATGCAAATGCAAATGCGTAAATTCAGCCATGGCTACCCCCGATTCTAGCCGTGGCCCGCCTCTGCATCCCGCCCAAACGTCGGTTGAAATCCCGGCTGAATGAGGAAAAACCGGCAATAACGCGCTGCCTATTTGGACCACATCGGGACCTGAGCGCCCAGCATTTGCAAGAGGCGCTTGTTCCATACACAGGCTGACAGGACGAGTAAATGCGCGTAGTATCATCGTGTAGAATCACCACTGTTAATGGACCTTCCAGTAACGCCTTCATTAGTGCTGAGTCCAAAAATGAACGAAGGAAAAAGCGATGCGCTTTTCTGAACGACACAATCTCATCCCGGTCCGAGAAGCTATCCAAATTGACTCGATGGACATTGAACTGAGAACCTCACTTTGGAACGTACTTCAACTCTGCGTCTGGGATCATGTGACCTCCTACTCAGGCACCTCTTTTTTTAGAATGAACCCTGAGGTGCATAGGCTTTTCATTCGACTCTGGCTTCACCACTTTAAACGGCCAGTTGACAACCTCGACGACAACTGGGCAATCATGATTGGTAGAATTCGGCAGGAATTCTTCAATTGGGAATGGTACGAGGTATACGACTTCGTCGAGTTCGTAGCTAACAACTATCCATACACAGACGGAGACTCATACATCAACGTCTGTAACCAGTACCTGGAACGCGAATGCTCGGCCTACAGGTTCGTGGACGGATTAATTACAAAGATTACGGATGAACAAGAGGTCGCTGAGATCGAACTTGCACTTGAGAAGGCAAGAGGACCAGTTCGCACCCACCTCCGGCGAGCACTGGAGCTACTTTCCGACAGAGAGACTCCAGACTACCGCAACTCAATAAAGGAGTCTATTTCTGCAATTGAAAGTCTCGTTGCAATTGCCCTCGGCCAAAAGGGGACCCTGGGACAGTTGATCAAGAAGCTTGAAGACGAGATGGGTCTTCACCCCGCCCTTCGCGCGGCCTTCAGCAACCTTTATGGTTACACATCAGATGAGTCGGGCATTCGGCACGCAATCCTCGAATCTACAACTGTGGACTTTGAGGATGCGAAGTTCTTTCTTGTCGTGTGCTCCGCCTTCGCAAACTTCGTTACCGCGAAGATACCAATACGGAAGAGGCCGTGAGGGCGAGCGGGCGGTGGCCCAAGTCCCGAGCAGCCATTCCAGCACGGAATTGGGGCGCCCCAGGCCCGGATTTTCGGACCTGGGAGTCCAGCCAATACGTATCCTCCCGCCGCAGCCCACAATACAGCAGCACGACTTCGCGCCCCGCAATGTCGTAGCGAAAACGGAATCTCCCCGACCGAAGCCGGTACTGGCCCTCCCCCGCCGAGACCCCTTGCGGCTTCTTGACCGAGGTGCTCGGTCCTTTCACAGGCGGTCGCCCCGGCGACGAGTTTTCTCATTGCCAGACTGACCTTCGATCTGTATTTTGGTTGCGGAGGATTTTCCATGATTACTCGTAGACTGGTGTTAGGCACTGTTCTCGGCCTGGGACTCTTCGCTTCCGGCTTGGTCGTCGGGCAAAACGTGAATCCAATCCGGCATCCGAACCTGGCGGCCGCGCAGCGTTTCATCGAACAGGCCGTCGGCAAGATTGACGCCGCGCAGGCTGCGAACGAGTTTGACATGGGTGGTCACGCGGCTAAAGCGAAAGAACTGCTGGCTGGGGCATTCCGGGAAATAAAGTTGGCTGCCGAAGCGGCGAATCGCCGCTAGATCCTCTGCGCGGGAAGGTCTTACGGCTTCCAGTTCGGCCCAATCATCGCAAGCAAATTCTCTTTCGTGGCCCACGGTGCTCCACCTATGGAACGCCCCGCAGGACCCTTGCCCGCGCCGATTCGCACCCGAGGCAACAGCGCCGTGTGCCGGGTGTCCCAGAGCCTGCCCTGAGCCTGTCGAAGGGTCGCGCCCTGAGACCTGGGAGCGCAGCCAATACGTATCCTCCCTCCGCAGCCCCCAATACAGCAGCGCCACTTCGCGCCCCGCAATGTCGTAGCGAAAACGGAGTCTCCGCTGCCTATAATTCGAGCATCTTCAGGAGATCGTCCACAGTCAGCCCGTGGTGAGCGGCGATCCGCTTGAGGATGCTTGAGAGCGTGCCTGTTTCGATCGGATGGTGGAACGGGATGACTTCGTGGTTCTCGCCGTCGCGCTGGGTGGTCACGCGAATTGCGATCCCTTTTGCCGGGTCGCCTCATAACCCAATGCGCCCAGCGCCTTGACCAGTTGCGGTCCGTCGATGTCGCGAGGCAGCCTCATCAGGCCAGCACTTCATCGCGCACGAAATGCGGCCGGATGATCTTCGGAGCCTCCATGGTCTCGTCGAAGTAGCAGCGGGCGGCGTCCTTCACCATCGCGCGCAGCTCCTCCACAGTGTCTCCCTGCGTATGGATGCCGTACCCGAGGGCGGAAGCCGTATAGCCGCCATCCACCTCGTCCTCGCGCACCTCAAAGATGATCTCGCTCATCGAAAGAAGACCCTTTCAGCCTGGATGATGTTATACAGCCCGTGTGCAAACTACAAACCATTGCCGTAAGCTAAACTCACGCCATGAACGACCAGCAATGGAACACGCTCGTCTCAGTAGTGCGCGGGGAAACGCTCCGTCCCCTTCCCACAGCTTTCATCATCGACAGTCCCTGGCTCCCCAACTGGGCAGGCCACACCATCCTCGATTACTTCACCGATGAACGCATCTTTCTCGACGACAATCTCCAGGCCATTGGCGCCTTCCCTGAGACGATTTTCCTGCCCGGTTTCTGGTCCGAATACGGAATGTGTACCGAGCCCTCGGCCTTCGGCTCCGTCTCTGTGTGGGGCGAGGACGAATTCCCCTTCGCCAAAAAAGTGCTGCACTCCCCGTCCGAGGTCGAGCGTCTCGAAAAGCCCGATCCGCGCAAACACGGCTTGCTGCCCTTTGTCATCAAGCGGCTCCAGCACCTGCAGCCGGAGATCGAGAAGGCCGGCCACAAAATCCGCTTCGCCGTGGCCCGCGGACCGCTCAATATCGCCTCCTTCCTGATGGGCACGCCGGAATTCCTTGAAGCCCTCAAGACCGAGCCCGAACTGATGCATCGACTTCTCGACCTCGTCACCGATTTTCTGGTGGACTGGATCGCGTATCAGCGCGAAGCATTCCCGTCGATCGACGGCATTTTCCTGCTCGACGATATCGTTGGATTCGTGAGCCGCCGCGATTTCGAGGCCTTCGGCCTGCCTTATCTGCGGCGCGCCTTCAGCGCCGGCGTCACCGTCAAGTTCTTCCACAACGATGCGCCTTGCAAGGCCAGCGCGCCTCTGCTCGCGGACGCGGGAATCAATCTGCTCAACTTCGGCGTGCAGCACACGATGGCCGACATGAAGACCTGGACCAACAACCGCATCGCGCTCATGGGCAACATCCCTCCGCGCGACGTGCTGGGGGAAGGAACGCCGGCGGACGTGGCGCGCTCGGTCACCGAGATGCTGAATGCTCTCGATGACCGGTCGCGCCTGATCGTCTCCTGCGGCGGAGGAGTGCCTCCTCACGCGCCCACGGAGAATATCCAGGCATTGATCTCCACCGTGGAAGAGCTGACGCGCTAGGCCGCGGTCGATCCTGTGGCCAGGCGCCCGGTGGCGGGTGGCGCGCCCAATCCGCCCCATCGGCGGTTGAAATTCCCCTCTGAAAACTGCCGAAAAATGGATTACGCTGTACACGATGTCCGAGAACGGGGGAACTCGCCGTGTTTGAACTCGATCAAAAGGTAGTGGTCATCACCGGCAAGGGAATTGCCTACGAAGGCTTCATTCTCGCGTGCGGCAAAGCCGACGATGGCTCCGGAGCCTACAAGATTGGCCTGGAGGGCGCAGGCTTCGAACAACCGGGACAGTGGCACAAGGCCTGCGACGTCTTCCTGGAAGAGCCCACCAGGGAGAAAGAGCCATACTCTTCGGAACCCTCATGGAACGATAGCCCGCGCTAGCGCAATGCACCCGCATCCTCGAGTTCCCGGCCCAGGTCCCCGTTCCCTGATTCCCGACCCCTGGGCGCAGCGAGCGGTCTTTGCTCCCTGGGGTGGCTGATCCCTGACCCCTGTCTTTCCGGCTATACTGACCGCAAGCCTATGCGCACCCGTCTCCCGCTCACCCTCCTGCTCCTTGTCCTGCCAGCCTTGCTGTGCGCCCAAATTCCAGCCAAACCAGACCAGGAGAAAATGTCTCCCAAGCCAAATGCCGCCCAGGTCCATCGCTCCGCCCTCGTCATCGACTCCCACGCAGACACCCCGCAGCGCTTTGTCGATGAAGACTTTGACCTCGCCGACCCCCTCGGCGGAGGCAACCTCAATCTGAACTCCATCCACAAGGGAAACCTGGGCGCCGAGTTCTTCTCCATCTGGGTCGACCCCACGCAGTACAAAGGCCAGTACGCCCGCCGCACCCTGGTGCTGATCGACTCCGTCAAGCAGCAGGTCGCCCGCCATCCCGACCAGATCATGTTCGTCACCACCCCCGAAGGCATCGAGTACGCCCATCGGACGCATAAGTTTGCGGCTCTCATGGGCATCGAGGGCGGTCACTCCATTGAGGACTCGCTCGCCCTGCTCCGCCAGTACTACGCCCTCGGCGTCCGCTACATGACCCTCACATGGTCCAACTCCAACAACTGGGCCGACAGCTCCGGCGACATCGACGACAAATCCATCCCCCACACCAAGGAGGGCCTCACCGAATTCGGCAAGGACGTGGTCTACGAGATGAACCGCCTGGGCATGATGGTCGATATCTCCCACGTCTCAGACCGCACATTCTACAGGACCTTGGTCATCAGCCGCGCCCCCGTCATCGCTTCCCACTCGTCCTCTCGCGCCCTCTGCGACGCCCCCCGCAACATGACCGACGACATGATCCGCGCCGTGGCCAACTCCGGCGGTCCCAACTCCAAGGGCGGCGTCGTCCAGGTCAACTTCTTCTCCGGCTTCCTCTCCCAGGCCTACCGCGACGCCCTCAAGGCCCAGCAACCCCTCGCCCAAAAGGCCATCGACGAGCTCAAAGCCAAGGCCAAGGCCGAAGGCAAGGAAGTCCCCTACCCCGAGATCGACAAGATCGAGCACGAGTACGCCGACCGCATCCCCCGCCCTCCCTTTTCCATCCTCATCGACCACATCGACCACATCGCCAAGGTGGGAGGAGTGGACCACGTAGGCCTCGGCTCCGATTTCGACGGCGTCAACGGCCAGCTCCCTGAAGGCCTTGATTCGCCGGCAGATCTGCCCAAAATCACAGCGGCGCTGATAGCCCGCGGCTACTCCGCCGAAGACTGCCGCAAGATCCTCGGCGGCAATCTGCTCCGCGTCTTCCGCGAAGTCGAAGCAGTCTCCAAAGAGCTCCAGGCCGAAAGCCGCCCCAAAATCACCGACAAACAGCCCTTCGACAAGCCAAAGAAGTAGGAGAGCGGACCATGAGAGGCCTTGCAATTACAATATGGTCCAGATATTATAGTCCATATCGGAGGGTCTATGAGCACATCGGCAACCAGCGAGACCACCATCGGCGTGACCGCCTTCAAATCCAAGTGCCTGGGATTGATTGACGATGTCGCCGAGGGCAAGACCGACCGCATTGTCCTGCTGAAACACAACAAGCCTGTTGCGGCCATTGTGCCAATCGCCAGGGACAGCGACGACCCATTTGAACTCTGGGGTGCGATGCGGGGCACGGTTACGTTCCTTCCGGATGTTGACCTGACGGAGAGTACGGGGGAAGTCTGGGACGCGGAGCAGTAAGTGCCCGATTCCGTCCTGCTCGACACCTGCGCCGCGCTCTGGCTGATGGGCGGCGAGCCCATGTCCGAGGCCAGCCTGACGGCCATTCGCGGTGCTCGCGTGGCCAATGTTGGCGTTTACGTCTCGCCCTTCGCGGCCTGGGAAATCGGCACTCTGGTTGCGAAGCAGCGCCTGTCCCTCGCGCGTTCTCCTGAGGTGTGGTTTGAGACCCTGCTGGCCCTGCCCGGTGTGCGATTGGCTCCGTTAACGCCGAAGATTCTGCTTGCCTCCACGGCGCTGCCCGGAACTCCTCCCTCCGACCCCGCGGATCGCATCGTCGCAGCCACTGCTCGCATCTGCGGCCACATCGTCATCACCCGCGACGGAAAGCTGCTGGCGTATGCGAAAGAAGGTCACATCCGCGTCAAAGCCTGCTGAGGCCGGACCGCGCCTCCAGACGCTCAGGCTCTATACTGGTCTTTCACCCGATCCCCACCCCGGAGACACACTGATGCGCCTTCCCTATGCCTTGCCCGCCGTCCTGCTCGCGGCCGTCGCTCTCGTTGCCCCCACCTTCGTCCTCGCCCAGGACGACACCTCCGCCGCCAAGTCCGCAGCCAATGACAAGGCCAGCGACAAGACCGCCGAAAAGCCCCCGCCCGCGGACAGCACCACCCAGGGCTCCGTTGACGTAGTCGGCCAGCACATCGCCTACACCGCCGTCGCCGGCACACTCACCGTGGGCGCCAGCGACGTGCAGGATGCGCAACTCGGCCTCGACGGAAAGCCCCAGCCCGGCAGCCAGCTTGCCCTTGCCGAGCCCAAAGACCCCAAGGACGCAACCCCCTTCGCGCGGATGTCTTACGTGGCCTACTTCAAGAAAGACGCCAAGGCTGAAGAGCGCCCCATCACCTTCTTCTATAACGGCGGCCCTGGCAGCTCCACGGTCTGGCTTCACATGGGTTCCCTCGGCCCCAAGCATGTGGTCACGGACGGCGACCAGCACCTGCCCGCGGCCCCCTACAAGCTGGTCGACAATGCCTACTCCCTGCTCGACTCGAGCGACCTGGTCTTCATCGATATGCCCGGCACCGGCTTCGGCCGACTCATCGGCAAGGACGCCGAAAAGGCCTTCTGGGGTGTGGATGAAGACGCCAACGCCTTTGCCCGTTTCATCGCCCGCTTTATCACCAAATACAACCGCTGGAACTCGCCCAAGTTCATCTTCGGAGAGAGCTACGGGACCACCCGCTCCGCCGTCCTGGCCAACATTCTGGAGAATGAGAAGAGTATCGACCTGAACGGCATCATTCTGCTCTCCCAGATCTTCAACTTCACAACCGATATCGACGGCCCCAGCGGCAACCCCGGCGTGGACCTGCCCTATGTCCTGGCTCTGCCCACCTATGCCGCCACGGCCTGGTATCACAAGAAACTGCCCCAGCAGCCGGCCGCTCTCGAGCCCTTCCTCAAAGAGGTGGAAGACTTCGCCATGGGTCCCTACACCCACGCCCTGGCCCTGGGCACCGATCTTTCCGCTGAAGAGAAGCAATCCGTCGCCGCGAAGCTGCACGACTACACCGGCCTGCCTGTGGCCTACCTGCTCAAAGCCAACCTGCGCGTCAACGGCGGCGAGTTTGAAAAGACTCTGCAGGAAGACCAGGACCTGACCACCGGCCGGCTCGATACCCGCTTCTCCGGCCCCAACCTCAACCCCTTGAGCGAGAGCGCCGAGTACGATCCGCAAAGCTCGGCCATTTCCTCGGCCTACGTAGCGCTCTTCAACGACTATGTGCGCCGCGACCTGAAGTATGGCGAAGGCCAGACCTACTTGCCCCAGGCGCAGTTCGCAGGCAACCGATGGGACCTCGTGCATCGCGGCAACCCCATCAGCCTCAACGTCGCCAACGATCTGGCTGAAGCTCTTAAGACCAATCCCCGCCTCCGCATCATGGTCAACGGCGGTTACTACGACCTGGCCACGCCCTTCTTCGCCGCCCAGTACGAAGAGAAGCACCTGCCCATTCCGCAATCCCTTGCCAAAAACATCGAATACGCCTGGTATGAGTCCGGCCACATGGTCTACGTCCGCGACGAGAGCCTCAAGCAGCTCCACGACCGCGTTGCCGCGTTCATTAAAAGCACACAGGCGGACGGCAAGTAGCCAGAACGCCGTCAGGCCAACTCCCATATCTCGGAGTCGATTTTGAGACCTGGGCAGTAATCGTTGGCTGACCCACCTCCCCCATCTTCGCCCAGAGAATCCACCGGCTCCGTTGCCGCCTGCTCGCACATTTTCTTCACTTGCATTACGGTAACGTTCGCGTTACCATTTTCCATGATAGAAGTCCGCGAATACGTCGATGCAAAAGGCCGAAGCCCTTACCGGGACTGGCTGGTAAAGCTCGATGCTGCTACGGTTGCGCGCGTCATCGCAGCCGTGCTGCGCATGGAAGGCGGGAACTTCTCAACGGCAAAGGCTTTGGGAGCCGGCATCTCTGAGTTGCGGCTGGACTTCGGGCCAGGATACAGGGTCTACTTCGGCAGGGATGGAGAGCGGCTTGTGGTCCTGCTTGCCGGAGGCGCTAAGAAGCGGCAGCAGGCAGACATTGAAGCGGCGCGCGCACTCTGGGCCGAGTACAAGAGACGAAAGCGGGAGGAATAGATGCCCCTGACACGGAGTTTCAGAGAGACGATCAAGGAACAGCTCGCGAACCTGGACTTTCGCCGCGAGTTTCTGCGCGAGGCCGTGGCCAACATGCTCGCCGGAGATCTGGAGACGGCCAAGTCGGTCCTGCGCGAATATATCAACGGCACTGTGGGCTTCATCGCCCTTGGAGATGCCCTCTCAAAATCTCCCAAGAGCCTGATGCGCATGTTAAGCCCGGAGGGCAACCCGCAGGCCCGCAACCTCTTCGAAATCGTCGCCCTGCTGCAGAAGATCGACGGCACGGTTCTTGAAGTCCACGCCGGCAAAGCAGTGGCAGCCTGACCGGCAACTTAAGGGGGTCCAAGCCTCGATCCCGAAACCCGGTGGGACCTCGACCCTCCATCGGCAGTGGCGCCCGCCCTGTAGACTAGCCAGCATGAAGCGCACAGCCCTGATCCTCCTTCTGCTCTTCCCCGTTGCCGCCGCCGCCCAATCGTTCTCCGTCACCTTCCCAAAGGAAATCAGCGCGCAGCCCCTCGATGGCCGCCTCCTGCTGGTCCTCTCCACCGACCCCAGTGACGAGCCGCGCAACCAGATCGACGACTCTCCGCGCTCCCAGATTGTCTTCGGCCTCACCGTGGACGGCTGGCAGCCCGGTCAGCCCGCCGTCGTCGACGCAAGCGCCTGGGGTTACCCCATCCGCAGCCTCAAGGACGTTCCCCCAGGCGATTACACCATCCAGGCCGTGCTGAACAAGTACGAGACCTTCCACCGCGGCGACGGCAAGACCGTCATGCTGCACATGGACCAGGGCGAGGGCCAGCACTGGAACAGCTCACCCGGCAACCTCTACTCAAAGCCGCAAAAGGTCACCGTCCAGCCCGGCATCACGCCCATCGCGGTCTCGCTCACTCAATTGATTCCCCCCATCCCTACCCCTGCCGACACCAAATACATCCGCCACATCCGCATTCAGAGCGCCGCGCTCACCAGATTCTGGGGCCGGCCCATGTTTGTGAGCGCCATCGTGCTGGTGCCTGAGGGATTCGACGACCACCCCAACGCCCGCTTCCCGCTCATCATCTTTCACGACCATTTCGTGAGTGACTTCAGCGACTTCCGCACCACCCCGCCCGACCCGGACCTGAAGCCCGACTACAGCCAGCGCTTTCAACTGGCCGGCTACAACCGCATCCAGCAGCAGGAAGCCTACAAGTTCTATCAGCAGTGGATCGCGCCCGGTTTCCCGCGCGTGCTCATCGTCAAGATCCAGCACGCCAACCCCTTCTACGACGACTCCTACGCGGTGAACTCGGCCAACGTCGGCCCTTACGGCGACGCCATCGAGAACGAGCTCATCCCGGCCATCGAGAAGCAGTTCCACGGCATCGGCCAGGGCTGGGCGCGCTTTGCCTATGGCGGCTCGACCGGCGGATGGGAAGCCCTCGCAGTCCAGGTCTTCTATCCCGATCACTACAACGGCGCTTTCGCCGCCTGCCCCGACCCCATCGACTTCCACGCCTTCACCAACATCGATCTCTACGGCGACAGGAACGCCTTCTTCCTTGAAGGCGCGCACACCCGCATCGCCCAGCCCGCCATGCGCGATTATCTGGGCCACACCTTCATCACCACCCAGCAGAACAACGCCTACGAACTCGCCCTGGGCGACCACGGCCGCAGCGGCGAACAGTTTGATATCTGGCAGGCAGTTTGGGGGCCTGTAGGGGCGGACGGCTATCCCGCGCCCATCTTCGACAAGGTCACCGGCGAAATCGACCATACCGTGGCTGAGTACTGGCGGCAGCACTACGACCTTGAAGCCATCCTCGAACGCGACTGGGCGAAGTTAGGTCCCGAGTTAGCCGGCAAGATTCACATCTATGTAGGTTCCGACGATACCTACTTCCTCAATGACGCCGTCTATCGCATGGAAGACTTTCTCAATTCAACGAAGAACCCGCCCTACGGCGGCGAAGTGACTTACGGTCCGCGCGCCGAGCATTGCTGGAACGGCGACCCCACCCAGCCCAACGCGTACTCACGCCTGCACTACAACACCCAATACCTGCCCAAAATCCTCGACCAGATCCAGAAAACCGCCCCCCAGGGAGCAGACCTCACCAGTTGGCGGTATTGATCGCGCGGCACGTTCCCGGATGGCCCCGGCGGCTGTCCTCTCTCTGCGGTCATCGGCAATTGCGGACGCCATCGCCGCCGGCCGCGTGTCAGCCAGCCGGCTCAGCTCCCAGCGGCTTTGCGTAGATCAGCGCCGCCCCGCCCACGGCATAGTAGTCCTCTTCCCTGCCTCGCAAGCCGTAACCGCGCCTCTCGTACATGCGAATCGCTCCGGCGTTCTCCGCATCCACATGGAGCCAGATCCCTTCGGCGCCCACAGCGCGCGCGGAGCCCTCGACGCGGCGCAGCAGTTCCCCTCCCACGCCCTGCCCGCGCCAATCCGGGGAAACTTCAAGAGTCTGAAGATACCCATCGTTCCACCAGCGCCCCGCGTCCACTCCACGATGGCAAAGCCGGCCATCCGCCCATCCTCCTCCGCGATCCAGGTCGCCGCATCGGAGCTATGGACGAGTTGGCGCATATACCTCCGCCCAAAACGAAGCGGCGGCTGGAAGCAGACCTCCTCGATTGCATAGAGCGCGGCAAAATCCTCCGGCGAGTAAAGACGGTAAAGCACAGCCCAACTCTAGCGCACTTTCTTCGCGCGTCGCACTGCCTGCGCAAAGCAAAAAGCCACCCCCTCGATGAGGATGGCTTTCCGCGTACCGTCGAGCGGCCGGAAACCTAGACCTTCGCTTCCAAATCCGCGATCACGTCGAAAAAACGCTGATCCAGCCGCCGGTTGGTGGCGATGGCTTCCTTGATGGTGATGTCGGTGATGTCCAGGCCTTTCAGCACGGCGATCCGGCCCCACTTCTTCTCGTGAACCATGTCGATGGCGTGCAGTCCGTACCTTTGACCCAGAGTGCGGTCATACGCCGTCGGTACACCGCCGCGCTGGGTGTGGCCCAGGTTCACCGAGCGGGTCTCAAACCCGGTCTTCTGCTCGATCAATTCGGCCAGCGCCTCGCCGATGCCCGACAGGCGTGCATGGCCGAAAGAGTCCAGTTGCGCCGATTCGTCGACCACCTGGCCGATCTCGGGCAGATGGCAGCCTTCGGCCACCACCACCACGCCGTAGTGCTTGCCGTGATCGTAGTTGTACTTCAGCAGCGCGCACACGTGGTCGATGTCGATGTCTTTCTCGGGAACCAGGATCACATGCGCCCCCCCGGCCACACCGGAGGCATACGCGATCCAGCCGGCATCGCGGCCCATAACCTCGACCACGATCACCCGGTTGTGAGAGTCGGCGGTGGTGTGGATGCGATCGACGGCCTCGGTGGCGATGGAAACCGCGGTATCGAACCCAAAGGTCGTATCGGTGCCGTTAATGTCGTTGTCGATGGTCTTGGGAACGCCCACGCTGGGCACGCCGTTCTCGCTCAGGAACAGCGTCACCGATTGCGTGTCGTCCCCGCCCAGGGCGATCAGCGCGTCGATGCGGTTGGTCTTCAAAACCTCCTGGACCTTCGCGATGCCGCCGGGAATCTTCTTCACGTTGGTCCGCGAGGAATGCAGAATGGTTCCGCCCCTCAGTTGGATACCGTCGGTGCTCTCCAGGGTGAGGGGAATCCAGTTGTTGTCCAGTACGCCGCGCCAGCCGTTGAGAAAGCCGATGAACTCATCGCCATAATGGTTGATGCCCTTCTTTACAGCCGCGTAGATCACCGCATTCAATCCAGGGCAATCGCCGCCACCGGTCAACAAGGCAATTCGCATCGCAAGGCCTCCTCATCGCATTCGCGCGGACGTTCCGGCCGGGCCGGGAGCTACTCCCTCCGCCCTACATCCGGACCGGGTGAGTTTCCCAGTCTCGACGCCTTATCCAGTGTACCCCCGTCGTTGTAAAGCCAAATCGTGACCAGGTTCACGTTGCGCGAAGAATTGCCCCAAAATACATTTCCCTCTTGGGATCGGCCCCCGGAAATGATTCAATGAAGTATGCCCGGAACCGGAGCGCTTTTGCTGCTGGCGTTTGCCACCCTGGTCGTCGTCCTGCTGCTGGTGCTGCTGCAGTTGACCCGGCTGGGATTCCTGGTGCGCTCCACCATCCCCGACCGGCCCCGCCGCCGCATGTTCATTGCCTCGGTCTCCTTCCTGATCACTTTTGTGGGCGTGCGGATTCTGGTCCACAGGATCGTGAACCATGAGGGACACTTCCAGTGGGTAATGGTGCATGGCCTCCACATTCACCACCTGGTGTGGGGCATACTCATCCTGTTGCTGGTGGGCTACGGCTGGCTGCTGGACCTGGGGCGGTCCCACTCCCCGCTCTCCATCTTCTTCAGCCGGCTCATGTCGGTCAGTTACGGCGTTGGCGCCGCGCTCACCCTGGACGAGTTTGCGCTGTGGTTGAACCTGGAACCGGATGCCTACTGGTCGAGCGCCGGGCGCCTCAACATCGACGCCATCATCCTGTTCGGCAGCCTGTTGGCCGTGGGCGCCGGGGGCGCTCCGTTCTTCAGCGGAGTGCAGCGAATGTGGCGCCGGCGGCCGCTGTTCGGCGAAAAGCCGCCCGCGCCTATTCGCCGCGCGAGGTTGCTTCGTCCACGTAAAGTGCGTCGATTGCCGCGGCGTACTTTGCCGTAATGACGCGGCGCTTGAGCTTCATTGAGGGCGTCAGCTCGCCCGTTTCCTGCGTCCACTCCTCCGCGACCACCCGGAATCGCTTCAACGTCTCAAAGTTGGCCAGGCTGCCGTTCACCTCCCTGACAATCTCGCCGTAAAGGGCCAGCACGCGGCTGTCGGCCACCAGTTCGGCGCGCGATTTTGTCTCAATGCCGTGATGCCGGGCCCAATCCTCCAGGGCAACAAAGTTGGGCGAGAGCAGCGCGGAGATGAACTTGTGCCTATCGCCCACCAGCGCGGCCTGCGCCACCATCAGGCTGGTCTTGAGCTTGCTTTCAATGGGCTGCGGCGCCACCATCTTGCCGCCCGAGGTCTTCAGCATCTCCTTCTTGCGGTCGGTGATGAAAAGAAAACCGTCCGCGTCCAGGTGGCCGATATCGCCGGTGCGGAACCAGCCCTCCTGGTCGAAACATTCGGCATTCGCCGCCGGCTTGTGCCAGTAGCCGGCAAAGACCGACGGCCCGCGGACCAGCAACTCCCCATCCGCGGCCAGCTTCAGCTCCAGATTGGGCAACGGCATGCCCGCGGCGCCCATGCGGTGTCTGAGGGGCGTGTTCAGGGCGATCACCGGCGAAGTCTCCGTCAGGCCATAACCCTCCCAAAGGGCAATCCCCACCGAGGCGAACCATTTGGCGGTGCCGATGCCCAACGGCGCACCCCCTGGGACAAAGATCTTGACCCGGCCGCCGAAGGCCGCGCGCACCTTGGAATAGACAAGCTTGTCGGCCAGCTTCCACCGCAGCGAAGAGGGCCGGCGGCCGTCATACACCGTGTCGCGATGGTCTGCGCCCACCTTCACCGCCCAAGCGAGCAGGCGCTTCTTCACCGGCGACAGACCCGCCTGCCGCTCCACCTCCTGGCGAATCTTCTCAAATACGCGCGGCACTCCCACGAACACCGTGGGCCTGATCTCGCGCATGGCCTGCGGCAGTTTGTCAAACTGCGAGCAATAAGCCACCTGCACTCCGAACGTGTACATGATGTAGTCCAACGCGCGAGCCGTAACGTGCGACAGAGGCAGGAAGGAGATCAGGGCGTCTGTGGGGTCGAAGTGGAAATCCACGGGGGCGCAGTTCTGGTTCGCCGCCATGTTGGCGTGGGTGAGCGCCACGCCCTTGGGTTCGCCGGTCGTGCCGGAGGTGTAAATCAGCGTGGCCAGGTCCTTGGGCTCCACGGCGCGGACCAGTGCGTCAAAGATCGGATCACGCTCGCTGCCGCGGGCATCGGCTTCGCCCAGCGCCGCGCTGAAGGACGTGGCCCCATCCTGCGGGGCGGCGGAATCCATCATCACGATCCGTTCCAGATGCGTCTGCCCGCGGACCGCGTTCAGCTTCTCGAACTGCTGGCGGGTGGAAACCACCGCGATGCGGCAGCCGGCGTCCTCCACCAGCGCTGCCACCTGCTCGCCGGTGAGCGTGGGATAAATGGGCACATCCACGGCCCCGATGGCTAGCGTGGCGAAGTCGGTGATGGCCCACTCCCAGCGATTTTCACTGATCAGGGCAATGCGGTCGCCCTTTTGCACACCCCAGCCGAGAAAAGCTACGGCGAGCGCGCGGACCCGCTGGTAGATCTGGTCCGAGGAAATGGGTTGCCATTGGCCAAACTCGTCCAGCCAGAGCACGGCACGCGGGTTGGCTGCCGCGGCTACGCGGCAAAAAAGGTCATTGATGGTGGAAATCGGGGCGATAGTTGTCATTGGATTGGCATTTGGAGCGCGAACAATTCTGTAGCGCGGCCCGTCGAGAGTGTATCAGCGCAGAGCGCCCCCTGCGAAGCACTCTTGCTCCCTGGCCGATCCCGGCTGCATGTGAGCCCATCCCGCGCGCGCGCCAAGGCCCCCGGCGTATTACAAACCACCCCGAATCAAACCATGCATTTCGATCCCAGCGTCCAGGCCACGATTTATCCCGGATCCACCCGCCGGTTGCGCCTCCAGCCGGACCGAAGCCCGGCATTTTCAGGTTCCTTGCCCGCATCCGGGCACTGTAGACTGTTGCCGGAGCTGAGAAGTCCAGCTCCGCGGTTTCAAATCCCGGATTCCTGCTAGTCAACAATGCCCAAGCTCCCACCGGCTCTGTTTCCCCTCGAACCCGACCCAGCCCTGCTGGATACGCTGCCCATGGCCAAGCGCATCTGTCTAGGCGCAATCGCGCTGATTGCTTTGCTCACCCTGGGCCTGCGCTTGATTCCCGCGCTGAGCCGGACCTTCCCGCCCGACTGGCAGCTCATGAATGCCGATGCCGCGCTCTGCGTCCTGTTCAGCGCGCTCAGCCTTGATCTCTCGGAGCCGCGCCACTCCAGGAGGATGCACCAACTCAGCCTGCTGCTTGCCGCCCTGGTCGCCCTCCTGGCCGCCGCCACACTCTGTGAGTACAAATTTCACGTCTCCCTGGACCTCGATGCCCTGCTTGCCTCCGGTCATGGGTTCCCTTCCCCGTTCTTTGGCAGAATGTCCCCCCAGGCGGCGGGCGGGTTCGCTCTCCTGGGAATCGCATCGATCCTCATCCAGACACGACAGCGCTTCGCTATCCGACTGGCCGATCTGCTCATCTTCTGCCTTGGCCTGCTGGTCCTGATCGTTGTGTCGGAATACCTCTTCGGCGTGTTGCCCATTTTCGGTCTCTCCATGGGCATGCGGACCTCGCCACTGACTCTGCTTTGCCTCTTCCTCCTGACGCAGGTGGCCCTTTTCCGCGCCGCCGAGGACGGTGTCTTCTCCATTCTCCTGGGGAGCGGAATCGGCAGCAGAATCGCGCGCCTCTGCTCCCCCGCCTTGCTGGCATTGCCGTTCCTGAGCGAAGCCGCCAGAGCCCACTTCATCCGCGCCAGCCATCTGCCTTCCAATTACGCTACTGCGATTCTCGTCTCGGTGGCGGCGATGTTCTCCTTTGCCTTGTTGCTGTTCATAGCCTGGCGCATCAACAGCATGGAGAGGGAAATCCGCGACCTCTCCCTGCGCGACGAATTAACCGGACTGTACAACCTCAGGGGATTCCACCTGCTTGGCGAGCAGGCTCTGCGCTTGGCGCGGCGTTCCCAGGTACCGTTCACCGTCTTGTTCATCGATCTCGACAACCTGAAACAGATCAACGACTCGTTCGGGCACAGCGTCGGCTCTGCGACCCTCGCCGAGACCGGAGAACTCCTCAAGGAAACCTTCCGCGAAACGGATGTGATGGGACGAATCGGCGGCGACGAATTCGTCGTGGCCGGCCAGTTCAGCCACGCTGCAATCTCCGTTGCCATCCTGCGCCTGCGCGAAGCCTCCGCACGGCACAACTCCGAGGCCGGGCGCCGGTTTCCTCTCAGTTTCAGCATTGGCCATTTCACTTCGGAAGTGAACGGACACGAATCCCTGCGGGAGTTGCTGACCAAAGCCGACCACGCGATGTACGAGGAAAAGTGGCGCAAGAAATCAACTTCCGGCTGACCGGCAGGCCACCCGATTTCTTCCCTGGCTCCCTGCGCCCGCGACCGGGCTGCAAGCCGCACAAATCTTTGTGTTTCGCTCTCGCATGCCCGCGGCTGAACTTGGCTTTTTCGCGGCGCCGGGGGCACCGCTTTGCATAGTTATACATTCCTGTTGTATATTTATACAAGCGCGGCTGCGGCGCTGCGAGCCGCGCTTTCGCTTTGCCCATAAGGGGCCATCGATAGGTCAACAAACGGCGATGAAGTTCCAAAGACACAACGCGATACGGGACCTGCTGGCCAACTCTCCGGTGACCAACCAGGATGAACTGCGCCGCAAGCTGCGCCGTCGCGGCTTTGCCGTCACTCAAGCTACCCTCTCGCGCGATATTCACGAATTGCGTCTCTCCAAGGGCCCCGGCGGCTACTCGCTGCCCAACGGCAACGGCGCGGCCACGGCGGTTGAAGACGATAGTCCGCCTTCACTGGCGGATATGATCGAGAGTTTCGGCCTGCGCGTGCGCCAGGCAATGAATCAGGTGGTCGTGGGAACGGTGATGGGCGGAGCCCAGCCGGTGGCCGCGGCCCTGGACCATGAGGGATGGCCGGAGGTGGTGGGCACCGTTGCCGGCGACGACACCGTGCTGGTCATCTGTCCCGACCCGCGCCGCGCAGGCGAAGTGGAAGCCCGGCTGAGGACCATTCTGGAGTCATGACCGAAACGATACAAACCGCGGTTGTAGGAGTTACAGGGTACGCAGGCGCCGAGCTGGCCCGGCTGCTGCTGCGCCATCCCCGTCTCCAGGGCGTGCCTCCGGTCTTTGCCGGCCGTGTTGACGCAAAGGATCTTGCGCGCGGCGGCGTTCCTCTCGCCGAAATCCATCCCCAATTGGCCGGCGGCAACGGCAGCGGCAACCTCAAGCTGGAACCTTTCTCCTGGGAACTGCTTGCCGGCCGCGGTGTCGAAGTTCTGTTCCTTGCCACTCCCCATGAGCAATCTCGCCAGTGGGTGCCGGAGGCGCTCGCGCGCGGACTGCGGGTCATTGACCTGAGCGGCGCGTGGCGGCTCACTGAAGCGGCCAACCGCGCGGTCTACGCCTTCGCAGATGAAGGCTCCGAGCAGGCTGCGGCAATCCAGGCGCAGGCCGTCTACGGCCTGCCCGAGTTGCATCGCGCACAGATCGCCGGCGCGCGCCTTGTCGCCAACCCCGGTTGTTATGCAACCTCCATCATCCTGGGCCTCAAGCCGCTGGTCGCCGCCGGACTCGTCGACCTCGACCACGGCATTGTCGCTGACGCCAAGAGCGGCATGAGTGGCGCGGGCAAGGCGCCCACCGCAAGAACGCATTTCATGTACGCGGCCGACAACCTCTCCGCCTACAATGTCTTCACCCATCGCCACACCGGAGAACTCCTTGAGCAGATCGGCGTCGAGCAAAGCCAGATCGTCTTCACGCCCCATCTGCTGCCCATTCCGCGCGGCATTCTCTCCACCATTTACGTCTGGTTCCACGACCCGCAGACGGCCGCAACTGTCTCGCGCGTTTATCGCGAGTTTTTTCGAAGCAGCCCCATGATCCGGCTCCATGACAAAACGCTGCCGCAGATTCAATACTCGCTGCGCACCAATTATGCCGATATCGGCTTCCAACTTTCCGCCGATGGCCGCCGCGCCGTCGTCGTCAGTTGCCTTGATAACTTGTTGAAGGGCGCGTCCTCGCAGGCCGTCGAAAACCTGAACATAATGCTGGGCTGGGGCGAGGCGGAGGGGCTCGAATGAAGTACGTCGTCAAATTGGGTGGTGCGGGCCTTGAAACTCCATCGCTCCTCGATGGTGCCATGCGCGCCATCACGGAGCTTGTGCGCGACGGCAATCAGGTGGTCGTGGTTCACGGTGGCGGAGCCCAGTTGACCCGCATGCTCAAGGCTCTCGGCAAACAAAGCGAATTCATCAACGGCCTCCGCGTCACCGATGCGGAAACCCGCGACGTCGCGCTAATGGTCTTTGCCGGCAAGGTCAACAAGAGTCTCGTCGCCGCTCTCGGCGCTCTTGGGTTACCCGCGGTCGGCCTCTCCGGCGGCGATGGCCTGCTCTTCCGTGCGCGCAAGAAGCGCACCGCGCCCGATCTCGGCTACGTGGGCGAGATCGCCGCCAGCGATCCCCGCTGGATCGAGGCCATCTGGCAGTTGAACGGCGTGCCCGTCCTCTGCTCCATGGCCCTCGGCTTCGACGGCGAATACTACAACATCAACGCCGACGAAATGGCCGCGGCCTGCGCCATCGCCTGCCGCGCCGATGCGCTCGTCTTCCTCACCGACGTCCCCGGCGTCAAGGGCGCCAACGGCCAGGTACTCCGATGGCTCAGTATCGATCAAATCGCCGAGATGGCCAAAAGTTCCGTCATCTCCGGCGGCATGTTGCCCAAGCTCAGCGCCTGCCGTGAAGCTCTCTTGAACGGCGTCAAGCGCGTAAGAATTCTTCCCGCCGAAGCTGCCGGTTCTCTTCCCGACCTGTGCAGCTCACGCGTAGCCCACGGCACCGAAGTGATGGTGGCCTAGTGTGTGTTTCATTAACCCGGCTTGTGTCAGGGCACGACTTCAGTCGTGCCGAAAATGGGCCGAAAGAACTTGGGCTTTAGCCCCTGAGCAAACGTCGTAAAAGGCACCAGGGCATGGATGAAACACGCTCTGGCATTTGCAGCCGCAGGAGAAATGGAATTGAACAAACTCGATCAGATTCGCGCCGCGGAAGCGAAGCTTCTGCTTTCCACCTACGACCGCAACCCCATCCTTTTTGTCGGTGGTCAGGGTGTGTACATCATCGACGAAAACGGCGAGCGCTATCTCGACCTGCTCAGCGGCATCGGCGTCAATGCTCTCGGCTACAGCCATCCCGTCATTGAAGAAGCCATTGCCCGCCAGAGTCGCGCGCTCATCCACACTTCGAACCTCTTCTATCACCAGGGCCAGGCGGAGCTTGCTCTGCGCCTCACTGAGCGCACCGGCCTCGATCGCGTCTTCTTCTCGAACACCGGCACGGAAGCCTGGGAAGGCGCGCTCAAACTGGCGCGCGCTCATTCCGGCCTGCTGCGCAGCGAGGGCCACGACATCGGCACAAAGTTTCTCGCTCTCGAACAGAGCTTTCACGGCCGCACCTTCGGCTCCATGTCCACCACGTACAAGGAGAAATACCGCGAGCCCTTCGGCCCAGTCGTTCCCGGCGTCGAGTTCGTCCGCTTCAACGACGTCGCCGACCTGCGCGCCAAATTCTCCACCGAGGTCTGCGCCATTCTCGTCGAAGCCATCCAGGGCGAAGGCGGCGTGCGTCCGCTCACGCAGGAGTTCTTCGCTGAGGCCCGCGCCCTCTCGAGTTCCACCGGCGCTCTGCTCATCGTCGATGAGATTCAGGCCGGCATGGGCCGCACCGGCAAATGGTGTGCCTATCAGCACTACGGCATTCAGCCCGACGTCACCACCCTGGCCAAGCCCCTCGCCGGCGGCATCCCACTGGGCGCACTCCTCTGCACGGAAGAGGCCGCACGCGCCATCCACGCCGGCATGCACGGCACCACCTTTGGCGGAGGTCCGCTGGCCTGCGCCGTCGCCATCGCCGTCATCGACCACATCGAACGGGAGAACCTGCTGGCTCACGCAACCGAAGTCGGCGATTACTTCCAGGCGCAGTTGCGCTCCCTCGCCACGCGCCACAGTGCAATCGTTGACGTGCGCGGCCGTGGCCTGATGATTGCCGCCGAGCTCGATTCGGCTGATCTCGCCAAGCTCGCCGTCGCCGAGATGCTCAAGCGGCGCATCCTTATCAACTGCACCAGCGAAACGGTGTTGCGTTTCCTGCCGCCTTATATTCTCGAACGCGTCAATGTAGACACCGCCATTGCGGCGTTGGACGAAATCTTCACCGAACATGCGGGCGCCCTGATCGCACCTCATGCCGCATCTCACACCACTACCCACACCGCAGGAGGACCCAACCATGGCTAGCAAAGCAACCATCGAACGCCCGGAGACCGCGATTCCCATTGAGAAAGATCCCGATATTCTCGCCGCCGCCGCGCGGCTGGCCGGCGAGGACCTATGCTCCGTCGCCGATCTGTCCAGCGCCGAGGTGCGCGCCATCCTCAAGCTCGGTCACGACGTAAAGCGCAATCCGCGCGAATACCGCCATGCCCTCGACGCCAAACAGATGGTCCTCATGTTTGAGAAAGCCAGCCTGCGCACGCGTCTGGCCTTTGAGACCGGCATCAACACGATGGGCGGCAACGCCATCTTCGTCGATCACACCAGCTCGCCGCTCGGCGAGCGCGAGTCCATCGCCGACGTGGCGCGCAACGTCGAGCGCTGGGTCGATGTCATCGTGCTGCGCACCTACGCGCACGACACCATCACGGAGATGGCCGCCAATTCACGCGTCCCCGTCATCAACGCGCTCTCCGACTTCGAGCACCCCTGCCAGGCGTTGGCCGACTTCATGACTCTTCAGGAGCACTTCGGCTCCGCGGCCGGCCTCAACTTCACTTATGTCGGCGACGGCAACAACGTCTGCCACTCGCTGATGCTGACCGGCGCGCAACTCGCCGTCAACGTCACCGTGGCCACGCCGCGCGGCTACTCGCCCGACATTGAGATCGTCACCCTCGCCCGCGACATAGCCCAGGTCAACGGCTGCGAGATCCGCCTGCTGCAGGACCCGCAACTCGCCGTAGAAGGCGCCGATGCGGTCTACACCGATGTCTGCGTCAGTATGGGATTCGAGCACGAATCCACCAAACGCGAGCCCATCTTCCGGCCCTTCCAGGTGAACGAGGCGCTGATGCGGAAGGCCGCGCCCCATGCGGTCTTCATGCACTGCCTGCCCGCGCGCCGCAACGCTGAAGTCACCGACGAGGTGCTCGACGGCCCGCAGTCCATCGTCTTCGATCAGGCCGAAAACCGCATGCATTGCCAGAAGGCATTGCTGCTTCTGCTGCTCGGTGGGTTGGCGAATACAGCGAGTTTTCAGTAGTCAGTGGTCAGTTGTCAGTTATCAGTTATCAGTTATCGGTTATCGGTTATCAGTCCAAAGCAATAGGTTGCCAGTCTGAAGTTGTCAAACAAGTTTGCCGTCTTCAGGAGAACTCCAAGTCGCCGAAGCCAAAAACTGACAACTGACCACCGATCACTGACAACTCTCAGAGGTTCCCAAGCATGTCCGTAATTCTCGAATCACTGCCCGTCGGCCAGAAAGTCGGCATCGCCTTCTCCGGCGGGCTCGACACCTCCGCCGCCCTGCACTGGATGAAGCTCAAGGGAGCATTCCCTTACGCCTACACGGCCAACCTCGGCCAGCCCGACGAATCCGACTACGACGAGATTCCCCGCAAGGCCCTCGAATACGGCGCAGAAAAGGCCCGCCTCATTGACTGCCGCGGCCCGCTCGTGCGCGAAGGCATCGCCGCGCTCCAGGCCGGCGCCTTCCACATCACCACTGCCGGTGTCCCCTACTTCAACACCACTCCGATCGGCCGCGCTGTCACCGGCACCATGCTGGTAGCCGCCATGCAGGAGGACGACGTCCACATCTGGGGCGACGGCTCCACGTTTAAGGGCAATGACATCGAGCGCTTCTATCGCTACGGCCTGCTCGTCAATCC
>PLGM01000322.1 GCA_003139795.1 Acidobacteriaceae bacterium
CGTCTCATCCCATCTGAAGCCCGATGTTTTTCCGGCCCTTTTCCGGCACGGCGCCCCGACCCTGAAGGGTACCCCGGGACCCGGTCGTGCCCTGATACAAGGCTGGTTCTTGAAACACGCTTCAAAGAATCGCGCCGCGACTCAATAGCTGCATCCGGCCCTCAGCAAACAGAACCAGGCACCCCACTCATCCTCTAACTAACTGACTCTCTGACTCGCTGATAGCTGACAACTGTTCCTTGATCCCTGTTCCCTGTTCCCTGCCTCTACGGTATCCGCGCCATCGGCAGCTCGATCACCGGCGTCCGCTTCCCATCCCGCAGCGCATACGCCCACAGCCCGTGAAAGTTCTCCTTCAGCCCCGGTTGCGCCTTCAGGAATGCGCTCAGCACCGCCGCCGCTTCCGTCCGCACCGCCGCCGGATCGGTCACTCCCGTCGACTCATACGTCACGCCCAGATCGGCCTGGTGCAGGCTCGCGTCCAGCCGCACCGCGTCGATCTTCCACGTCCGCGGCCCGTCCTGAAGCGTCAAAGGAAACGCGTCCTGGGGCGAGTTCTTGATCAGCGCCTGCTCGGCCCCCAGCTTTTCCAGATTCGGCGAGGAAAGAAAATCCACCGGCAACAGCAGCGCCCGCGCGATCTCATAGCTGTACCACGCGCTCCACGGCTGACCTGCGTTCGCCAGCTCCCGCGCCCGCGTCCAGTACCAGACGCCGTCGTGCCCGTCGAAGATCCCCTGCCGCACCGTCAGTCCCGCCAGCTTCCACCCCGCCACGGCGCCGGTCGTGTCCCACGCCAGAATCATTCCCAACTGCCCGCCCAGTTGCGCCCCCGCCGCACCCGCCAGCACCACCGCATACCGTCCCGGCGGCAGCGCCCGCATGGTAATGGTCACCGTCAGCGACCCGCTCGCGTTCGAACAGAAGAACTGTGTATCGGCCGGCGCTGCCAGACTGCTCGCGTCCAGCAGATACAGATTCCACAGTTGCACGTGGCCGCCCTTCACCAGCGGCGCGCCCTGTTCCACTTCCCCGCGAATCCCGTCCCACTCCGCCGCCTCAGCCGGCAGCAGCGCCGCCTGCAGCGCTCCATAATCCTGCTCCAGCACGGCCACTGACAACCGTCCCCCAGCCGCCGTCAGCGCATTGCGATCCTGCGCCAAAAGCTCCCCCTGCGTGATGCAACTGGTGGCCTGGCTCGACTCCGGCAAAGCCAGCAAGCCCATCGCAAACACCGCGGCAGCCCAAACCTTCCAGCAGAGGCGCATAGTTCCTCAGATATCCTCTCCGCCCGGCGAAACTCTCGTTTCGAGCGTCCGCCGGCCACTGTTAGTCTAGTACAGTGGAGCGGCAATCATTAGCCGCGTTCGGCCCCCAGTGCGGGCAGCCGTGCGCCGCTACCGGGCCGGGGAGCCCATTCCCATGCGCACAACCATCCCGCTGCAATCCCAACTCGCCGCCCATCGCGCCTCGCGACCCTTCGCCTCGCGCAACTCTTCCTCCCCGTTCCCCTACGCTCCCCTTGCGCTCCTGGCCGCGGCCACAGCTCTGTTCGCGGCCCAGTCGCTTTTCGCCGCCCAGACCCCCGCCGCCCAAACGCCTGCCCCGCCCCCCGCAACCACCCCGGCACAAAAGCCCGTTCACCCCCACAAGCGCCCCAGTCCAGCCCATCCGCTCGCCTCGCCCGCTCAATCGGACTCCGCGACCGTCACGCCTCCCGTGCCCGAGCCTCCCCACTGGCCTGTCAACGATAAGCCGGTCGAGGCCTCCGTCGTCTGGGACAGCCAGGGCCTCCGCATCGACGCCGTAAACTCCAGCCTCCAACAAATCATGAAAGATGTATCCACCGCCACCGGCACAAAAGTCGAAGGTCTGGGCTCGGATCAGCGCGTCTTTGGCGACTACGGCCCCGGCCAGCCCCGCGATGTGCTCTCCCAGCTCCTGCAAGGCTCCGGCTACAACGTGGTCATGATTGGCGATCAGGGACAGGGAGCGCCGCGCCAGGTCGTGCTCAGCCTCCGCCAGGCCGCCAGCGCGCCATCCGCCGCCAAGAACACCCCGGCCAACAGCGACGAAGACACCGAAGCCGACGAGCCGGCGCAGCCCCAGGAACCCGCGCCCGGCCGCCCTGGTTTCGCGCCCGGCGCCCCTCCCCGCACCCCGCAGCAGATCATGCAGGAGATGCAGCAGCGCCAACAGCTATCGCAACCGCCCCAGCAGCCGCTCCAGCCGCAGCCGCAACCGCAACCGCAACCGCTCAACAATCCCCAAAACTAGAGCCGGCCGAATTGCCAGTGGAGATTCAGTTGATAAGCTTTCAGCGTTTCGGCAATCAGTGACAAGTTTCCAGCGATTGGCACTCAGTTCACAGAAATATGTGCTCAATCCAGAAATCCGTGCGCAAGCCTCAGCGCTCAAAATAGATATCTGTAACCGTTCCCAGTCCGCCCGCAATCGATTCCGCGCCGCGATTCCGCCCGTCCCGGCAAATTCCCACTAACTTGCTGATCCCTGACCTCTGATCTCTGACCTCTGTCTACACCCGCGCCACTTCCGCCCGCGCCTTCACGCCCACCGGCCGTGCCTGCGGGCGCATCAGCGCAAATCCCGCGCGTAGAATCCCGTATGCCGCCAGAATGCCAAACGCCATCGACCCCACCGACGCCGAAACCAACATTGCCAGATTCAACCAATCCGCCATCGCTTCTGCTCCTGCGCTCACCGTGGTTTACGCGCCCTGGGATCTCGAACTGCCACGTCCTTTGGCTTCCCGGCCGTCCCCAACTCTCGCGGCCCGGCCGTCGGCAACGTTTCTGCGATTGTCGCAGAAGCCCACCGCCGTTGCCCCCCATTCCTGTTGACCAATGCGATACCTCCAGGTATTGCGTTCCGGTAATGGGCCGGCCGCCCAGTTTGGAACCGCCCACCGCCCTTCGCCGCCCACCACCCGCCTGCCTCAATCTGCCCATGCGGATTCCAGGCCTGATGAAACTTGAGGCGCGGACCGGTTCCATCCCGGAGCGTGCACCGTCGGCCCGCTTTCGGCGATAATCGCTCCATAGCCTTTTAAGGAGAATTCCCCATGCCCGAACCGACAATTGCCCAAAAGAGCCCCTATCCCGTCGAAGTTGAAGCCGGCAAAAGCTACTACTGGTGTGCCTGCGGCTTGAGCGCCAACCAGCCCTTCTGCGATGGCAGCCACAAGACCACCAGCTTCACGCCCGTGAAATTCGAAGCCCCGGAGTCCAAAACCGTCTATCTTTGCGGATGCAAGCACACCGCCACTTCCCCTTTCTGCGACGGCACCCACGCCGGACTCTAGCCCCGCGGCCCTCACCCCGCCGCGAGCCGGATTCCATCCCTCGCGGCTTCTCCCCTCGCGGCCCAGACATTGCCCGCCCGCTCGCCAAGGCCCTCCCTTCAGCAGCCGAGTCAATCCCCCACTTCGTTCTTCTCATCTCATTTTTCGCTGACCACTCCACTATGTATCATGGTTGTAGGTCCGTCTCCAGCGCTATTTTTCAGCGTTTGATCCTTTCGTACCCAAAACTTGTTCCAATTTGATCGTTGAAACCTATCATGCCCATCACTCACATCTCCGTGCGCGGAGCGCGCCAGCACAATCTGCGCGACATCAATGTGCGCATCCCCCGCAACACGCTCACGGTGGTCACCGGCCTCTCCGGCTCCGGCAAGAGTTCGCTGGCCTTTGACACCATCTATGCCGAGGGCCAGCGCCGCTACGTCGAAACTCTCTCCGCCTACGCCCGCCAGTTCCTCGACCAGATCGAGCGCCCCGACGTCGACTCCATTGAAGGCCTCTCGCCCGCCATCTCCATTGAGCAGAAAACCACCAGCCGCAGTCCCCGCTCCACCGTAGGCACCATCACTGAAATCTACGACTACCTGCGCCTGCTCTACGCCTCGGTCGGCACGCCCCACTGCCCCAACTGCGGTCGCCCCATCGCCCGGCAAACATCGGATCAAATCGTCCAGCGCATTCTCGAGCTCGGCCGCGGCGAGCGCGTCACCGTCATGGCTCCCATCGTCCGCGGCCGCAAGGGCGAGTTCAAGGACCTGCTCGACCAGCTTGACCAGCAAGGCTTCCGCGCCCGCGTCGACGGCGAACTCCGCGACCTTTCCGAGCCCCTCCTCCTCGACCGCCGCAAGAACCATGCCATCGAAGCCGTCGTCGACCGCATTCTGCTCAAGAACCCTCCCGCCGACGCACCACCCCTGCCCCCCGGCAAGCCCTCCGTCGAAAAACGCCTTGAGCAGGCCGTAGCCAAGGCTCTCCAGCTTGCCAACGGTCTCGCGCTGGTCGCCGTCACCGGATGCGAGGAGCAGTTGTTCTCCTCCTCCATGGCCTGCCCCGACTGCGGCCTCGACGTCCCCAAGCTCGAGCCGCGCAGCTTCTCCTTCAACTCCGCCTTCGGCGCCTGCCCCGAGTGCCACGGCCTCGGCTCGCTCTACGACCTCGACCCCGCCAAAGTCATCACCGACTGGTCCAAACCCCTGCTCGATGGCGGCCTCGGACCCGGCTCCTCCTCGCAATACCTCCTCAAGCTCGTCCATCTTGCCGCCGACCGCTACGGGATCGACCTGAAGCTCCCCTTCGAGGATCTGCCCGTCAAACACCAGCACATCCTGGTCTACGGCCCGCCAAAAAACGAGGCCCCGCGCACCGGCTTCCACGGCATTCTCACCTTCCTCCGCGACACCATTGACGAAGCCCGCAGCGACGGCTATCGCGAGTACATGATGAGCTTCATGTCCGCCACGCCTTGCCCCATCTGCCGCGGCAAGCGCCTGCGCCCCGAGTCCCTCGCCGTCAAAATCGGCGGCCTCTCCATCGCCGACTTCACCGCCCTTCCCCTCAATCGCGCCCTTTCGGCCGCCATCAACCTCAACTTCACAGCCCGCGAATCCCTGGTCGCCGACCGCATCCGCCGCGAAATCGTCGAGCGCCTCGAATTCCTCTGCGCCGTCGGCCTCAACTACCTCGCCCTCGACCGCAACGCCGCCACGCTCTCCGGCGGCGAAGGCCAGCGCATCCGCCTCGCCACCCAGATCGGCTCCCGCCTCCGCGGCGTCCTCTACGTCCTCGACGAACCCTCCATCGGCCTCCACCAGCGCGACAACAACCGCCTCATCCATGCCCTCCTGCAACTCCGCGACCTCGGCAACACCGTCCTTGTCGTCGAGCACGACGAAGAGACCATCCGCCACGCCGACTACATCCTCGACCTCGGCCCCGGCGCCGGCCGTCTCGGCGGCTGCGTCGTCGCCCAGGGCACCCCCGCTGAAATCATGGCCTGCCCCGCGTCCCTCACCGGCCGCTATCTCTCCGGCGCCGAAACCGTCCTTCTGCGCGACCGTCCCCGCACCCTCACCGGCAAGTGGCTCACCGTCACCGGCGCCCGCGAGCACAACCTCCAGGACGTCACCATCCGCATCCCCCTCGGCGTCATGACCGTCGTCACCGGCGTCAGCGGCAGCGGCAAAAGCACCCTCATCAACGACATCCTTTACCGCTCCCTCGCCCAATCAATCTACGGCTCCCGCGAGGAGCCCGGCGCCCACGACAGCCTCACCGGCGCCGAGCAGATCGATAAAGTCGTCCGCATCGACCAATCTCCCATCGGCCGCACCCCGCGCTCCAACCCCGCCACCTACACCCAGGTCTTCTCGCCCATCCGCGACCTCTTCGCCATGCTCCCCGAATCCCGCGAGCGCGGCTACAAGCCCGGCCGCTTCAGCTTCAACGTGACTGGAGGAAGATGTGAGGCCTGCCAGGGCGACGGCCAGCGCCGGATTGAGATGAATTTCATGCCCGACGTCTACGTCCAGTGCGAGGTCTGCAACGGCCGCCGTTACAACCAGGAAACCCTCGCAGTAAAGTTCCACGGCCACTCCATCGCCGACATCCTCGACCTCACCATCGAGGACGCGCTCCCCCTCCTCACCGACGTCCCCCAGGTCCGCCAGAAGCTCCAAACCCTCGTCGATGTCGGCCTCGGCTACGTCCACCTCGGCCAGAGCGCCACCACCCTCTCCGGCGGCGAAGCCCAGCGCATGAAGCTCGCGCGCGAACTCTCCAAGCGCCA
>PLGM01000303.1 GCA_003139795.1 Acidobacteriaceae bacterium
GATTGGCCGGTTAACAGCCCAATGCGCGTTTCCAGTTCGACTTGCGCCACCCGAAGTAGCATTCCATGGATCAGTACCGGCAAACGCCGCAGTCTTCTTCAGACGGCCAACCTCCGGTTCGTCGACGATTCGGAAACCGGCCCATCGCCGGGAAATGCCATCATCTTCAGGCCCCGGTTCATTCTTCCCATGGTCTTCGCGGGACCGTCTGTCACCATCCTGGCTGTGCCGGCTCCTCACACCTTCACAAAGATCTTTTTGCGGTAGAGGAACCAGACCGGCAGGAAGCAGATTGCGGTCATTGTCACCGAGTAGGCAAACGCGGCCCAGCCAGGATTGGGGATGTGCGCGAAGACGTGGCTATAAAGGTAATCCAGCCCGTTGGTGCGCTTCCCGTTCGCCGTGAAGTGAATGCTATCGAGCGCGGTGGGGAACAGTTCGCTGAACATGTAAGCCATAATCGCGTTCGACCCGAAGACCAGCCACGGGAAAACCCATCCTTTGCCCCGGCCCTTGCCCCAACCCCACTGTTCCACCACCCAGTAAGCCAGCGTAAGCACCAGCAGCGACCACCCGGCGGCCACCAGCACATAGGAACTGGTCCACAGGTTCTTGTTGAGCGGGAACCAGATGGACCACAGGTATCCTGAGGCCAGGCAGGCTACAGTAGCCGCGGCCAGCCCCACAGTCTTGGCGGGAACGGTCCTCCGCGCGCGCAGCCACAGGCCGGTGAGCATGCCCAGCAAGGCTGTGCCGAAAGCGGGAAGGTCGCTGAGCAACCCCTCGGGGTCGCGCAAATTGTAGGCCGGCGCTTCCAGATAGAGATGATGGGGCATGAGCAGCCGGTCAAGCCAGGAGACCAGGTTCAGGCTCTTGTCCATAAAGGGAATATCGCGTCCCGGCAGGCCAGCTCCCGGCACCGGAACCCAGCGCAGCAGCACCCAGTAGCCCACCAGCGCCACCACCAGCGCCGCAACCTTCGTCCACACCCGCTGGTCCCAAATGTAAAGGAGGCCCACCACCAGGTAGCAGATGGCGATGCGCTGCAGCACGCCGTAGATGCGCATGTGTTCGAGCTTGAAAAATGGAAAGCTGTTGACCACCACCCCCAGCAGAAACAGAATCGCCGCCCGCTTCAACGTGTGCCAGGCAAGCCGCGCGCGCGTGGCCCCCCGAGCCAGCCGCGCGTCGAACGCAAATACGATCGAGGCGCCCACCACGAACACAAACGTCGGAAAAACCAGGTCGGTCGGCGTCAGCCCATTCCATTCGGCGTGGTTCATGAAGCGCCAGGAACCCGGGCCGCCGTTGTTGTTCACCATGATCATGAAGGCGATGGTGATGCCGCGCAGCACGTCCAGCGACAGCAGCCGCTGCACGGGGTTGGGGGCGAAAGCTGGGTTCGTCATTCCTGTTCCATTCTCCGCAAACGTCAATTCCAGCGTCGCCCATTACCCTACGCGCTCAGGCCTCCCTTCGCCAACCCCCGCCTCGCCGACCCCGCCCGCCGCGCCCTCTCTGTCATTCCCACCCCCCGCGCTGATACACTCCCCCTTCAGGGAAATTTGAGCAAGACCGCTTGCGCTCATTTTGAGGCTAACCGTGTCCGACTATCAGCCCTTCGTCTTACCCAGCGAGAACCCACCCGAGTTTACCCTTCGCGCCGTTCTGCTCGGCTCGTTCTTCGGTCTCATCTTCGGCGCCGTCACGGTCTATGTCGGCCTGCGCGCCGGACTCACGGTAGCCGCCTCCATCCCCATCGCGGTGCTCTCCATCAGCATTCTCCGCGCCTTCGGCCGTTCTTCCATCCTCGAGAACGTCATTGTCCAGACCACCGGCAACGCCGGCCAGTCCATCGCCGCCGGCGTCATCTTCACCCTCCCCGCGCTCATCTTTCTCGGCTTCGATCTCGAGTACTCCCGCATCTTCATGCTGGCGCTCATCGGCGGCTTTCTCGGCGTGCTCTTCATGGTGCCCCTCCGCCGCCCGCTCATCGTCGAGGAGCACGGCACCCTGAAATTCCCCGAGGGCACGGCCTGCGCCGACGTGCTCATGGCCGGCGAGAAGGGTGGCTCCTTTGCCAGCCGCGTCTTCTTCGGCCTCGGCCTGGGCGCCCTCTACACCTTCTTCCAGAACGAAAACCTCTTCGGCGCCTGGCCCGGCACCCCCGAGTTTCAGCCCGACTTCGGCCCCCAGCACGTCCTCAAAGGCTCCTCCATCAAGGCCGACGCCACTCCGGAGTACCTAGGCGTGGGCTACATCATCGGTCCCAAAACCGCGGGCATCATCTTTGCCGGAGGCGTCTTCTCCTGGCTGGTCCTCATGCCCCTCATCTACTTCTTCGGCAAGGGGCTCCCCGGCGCCATCTATCCCGGCACCCTCCCCGTCGCGCAGATGGGACCCAGCCAGCTTTGGGCCACCTACGTCCGTCCCATGGGCGCCGGAGCCGTCGCCGCCGCCGGCCTCATCACCCTCTTCAAAACGCTGCCCACCATCGTCGGCGCGCTCAGTTCCGGCTTCAAGCACATGCACGGCGGCGCAGCCTCCACCGCCAAACCCATCCGCACCGAGCAGGACTTCTCCATGCGCACGGCCGTCATAGGCTCCGTCCTGCTGGTCATCCTGATGTTCTTCTTCCTTCAGTTCAAGCCGGTCCCTGGCGCCTTCGTCGGCGTATGGGCCAACCTCGCCGCCTCGCTGCTGGTGGTCTTTTTCGGCTTTCTCTTCGTCACCGTCAGCTCCCGCATCGTGGGCCTCATCGGCTCCTCCGCCAACCCCATCTCCGGCATGACCATCGCCACCCTCATGGCCACCTCCGCCATCTTCCTCGTCAAGGGATGGACCGCCCCAGCCTTCGGCGCTCTCGCCATCACCATCGGCGGCGTAGTCTGCATCGCCTCGGCCGAGGCCGGCGACACCTCCCAGGACCTCAAAACCGGCTTCCTCGTCGGCTCCACGCCCCGCCTGCAGCGATTCGCCTTCCTCATCGGCATCGTGGTCTCCACCGTCGCCATCGGTTTTACGCTCAGGCTCATGAACGAAGGCCTGACGGAGTTCCACGCCGCCCCGCAACCCTGGAGCCTCAGCGCGTCCCACCCCGGCGTCAACATTCAGCAGGACACGACCAGCCTCCACGACCAGTTTCCCGTCATCGGCGCAGACAAGACCACCACCATCCACCACAAAGGCGAATACATCGTCCTCAACGCGCTCGGCTCTCCCGAGCTGGCCGACGGCAAATATCTCTACTCGCCGCAGACAGGCGAAATCGAGGTGCAGTGGATCTCCGGCATCGGCAGTGAGAAGGCCGCCGCGCCCCAGGCCCGCCTCATGGCCACCGTCATCAGCGGCATTCTCAGCCAAAAGCTCCCCTGGGGACTGGTGCTTCTCGGCGTCTTCCTGGTCATCGCCGTCGAGTTGCTCGGAATCCGCTCGCTCTCTTTCGCCGTCGGCGCCTATCTCTCCATCGGCACCACGCTCGCCATCTTCACCGGCGGCGTAGTCCGCTGGATGGTCGATGCGGCCCTCAAAAAAGCCGGCGGCAGCGCGGAAGCCGAAGGCGACGTCTCTCCCGGCTCCCTTTACGCCTCCGGCCTAATCGCCGCCGGCGGCATCATCGGCCTTCTCGGCGTAGCCCTCAAGCTCTACGAAACCACCTTCGGCAAGGAAGACCCCATCGCCATCCCCCACACCTTCCTCTACCACGACTGGGTTTCGGTTATAGCTTTCGCGGCGCTGGCTTTCTCGCTGTATTATTTTGCGCGCAAGCCGCTGAAGAAGTAGACCGGATTCATGGCTTCGATAGACCGCTCGGCGGCAAAGTTGGCCGCTGCCAAGGGGGTACTCGCGAAAGCGTATCGTGATAAAGTAAGTACGCGAGGTAGCGCATGAGGCCCAGTAGAAAGTTCACTGTCGTGATCGAACAAGACGAGCAGGGCTATCTCGTTGCCACCGTCCCCGCCCTTCGCGGATGCCATACGCAAGCCAAAAGCCTCGATACCCTGATGAAGCGCATACGCGAGGTCACCTCCCTGTGCCTCGAAGAGGATGGTAACCCTCCCGGCGCACTTGAACTGGTAGGCATTCAGCAAATCTCTGTATGACACGCCTTCCACGCCTCTAGGGAAAAGAGTTCGTCCGCGCCCTCGAAAGAGCAGGCTTCACCGTGGACCGGAGCCGAGGCAGTCACCTATTTCTCAGGCACCCCGACGGCAGGACCACCACAGTTCCCATACATTCCGGTGAGACGATTGGGCCGGGTCTGTTGCGCGCGATCCTGCGCGATGTCGAGCTATCTGTCGACGAACTGGCGGACTTGCATTAGGGCGCGGGCCTACTTCCAGTGCAACCCGGCGCCGCCACGATCCCTGAGTGGCGTGGCATTACGCTGCTGGCGTATTCGCTGCACCACTTCGCCCGCAAGCCGCTGAAGAAGTAGCCAGCAAGATCTTAATTCTGTTGATTGGAATCTCCCTGCCCCGTCCACTTCGTTGCTTGGCGGGCAATTGCTTCGACCACGTCCAGCAACGTTGGATCAACCCGGACGTCTGCCACCGTAAGTCGGCTTGCAAGAGATAAGCCCTTGAGTGACCTAACTCGCGATAGCGCTACAAATGCTTGGCCTGAAGCAAATGCGCCGTTACCCAGGTCAATCCGAACATTCTCCAGCGTCAGCCCTTGCGCCTTGTGTATAGTCATAGCCCATGCTGTCTTTAGAGGGATTTGCGAGTAGCTCCCTACCACCTCCGGGACGATCCTGTTCTCCGTCTGATTCCAACGGTACTCAACCCGTTCCCACTTCTCTCTTTTGATTTCGAACTCTTCATCTCTCCCGTCGAGGTACACCCATACCGAGCCCTGTCCGGTCCGAGCTACCGTCCCCAAAGAGCCATTCACCCATCGCTTTCCAGAATCGTTCTTGACCAAAACAATACGAGCGCGCGCTTTGAGTTCGAGACGAAGAGGCACCGGAAGCTTGTCTTCGTTCAGATTGAAGTTACCTTGGAAAGCTCCCGTGTATGAAGATAGCGGGCCTGGCAAGGAAGATAACTTCCTTTGGTTGTAGGAGTCGGCCCTCGCGTTCGTAGCCGTTAAGATAATTGGAGTTATTGGCTGACGATGTGGCCCGTAACATTTCTCATTTATCGAAGTGACCACTCCCTCAACTTCGCTACCTACCCGCAAGTACGCAAGCATTTGAATGAATTCTTCATCATCCTGTCTATATACTTTCGAAAGCTCAACAAATCTGACTCGCAAATGTTGCAGAGCCTTCGCGCTAACGATAAAAGGTGTTTCATATCCGCGGTCAGTCAAAATCTCTTCCTCTTCTCTGGGTACGACCGGAGGCAATTGCAATAGATCGCCGATCAGAATGATCTTCACGCCCCCAAACGGGAGCTGATTCCGTCTATTGGCCTTAAGGGATACGTCGATAGCGTCAAGCAGATCTGCCCTGACCATCGACATTTCATCGATAATGATGCGCTCAAGATTCTGGAAAAGATGGAGGCGGCCTGGGATCGGGACTATTTCTTCCGGGCTAACGATATGGGGCGGGAGCCTAAGGAACCTCTGCGCAGGTGCCTGATTTCCTAAGCGAAGAATTGGGCGCGAACGATTTTCAACATTTGGACCAAGAATCGTTGGAAAAAAGCGCTTACAAGCCTGT
>PLGM01000183.1 GCA_003139795.1 Acidobacteriaceae bacterium
GATCTCTAATCTCTGACCCCTGACCCCTGATCTCTGTCTCTACGCCGTCACCAGCGATCCCACCTTTTCGCCCAGAACCACCCGCTTGATGTTCCCCGGCTGATTCATATTGAAGATGATGATCCGCAGGTCGTTGTCCTTGCACAGGCTCACCGCGGTCAGGTCCATCACCTTCAACCCCAGGCGCAGAATCTCCATGTAGGTAATCTCGTCGTACTTCACCGCATCCTTGTCGAGCACCGGGTCGGCGTTGTAAACGCCTTCCACCTTGGTGCCCTTCAGCAGCACGTCGGCCTTGATCTCCATGGCCCGCAGGCTGGCCGCCGTATCCGAAGAGAAAAACGGATTCCCGATCCCCGCCGCAAAAATCACCACCCGGCCCTTTTCCAGGTGACGCGTGGCCCGGCGCCGGATATACGGCTCCGCCAGTTGGTTCATGTAGACGGCGCTCATCACCCGGCACTGCACGCCGCGCCTCTCGATCGAATCCTGTAGAGCAATGGCGTTGATGACCGTCGAGAGCATCCCCATGCTGTCGGCGCTCACCCGGTCCATCTCTTTAGCCTGCTCCTCCACGCCTCGAAAGAAATTTCCGCCGCCCACCACGATGCCGATCTCCACGCCCAGCGCGTGTACTTCCACGATCTCGTCGACTAATCCCGCCACTTTTTCGGCATCCAGGCCGAACCCGCGCTCGCCCGCCAGTGCCTCTCCCGAAAGCTTAAGAACAATGCGTTTATACATGCTTTTTCGAGTATCGCATACCAGCCGCTGAGTCGGCTTCCCCCCATCGCAACCCCTGCGGCCACGCCTGCTCCAACGCCAATTTCCCGCCCCTTCACTCCCCCGGCGACAGCTCCACATCGACAGCCCGCCGTATAAGCGCCTAACCCCGCGAGCACGTCTTATCCTTTGAGGCTGGCGCAAGAGACCGTTCCAGGTCTATGCTCCCTCTAGTGGGGTTGCCGATGAGTCGATTACTTCCTTTCGCTGCTTCCCTGCCGTGCCCGGGCTTGAAGCGAGTGTTGACCCTGGCAATCCTCACCTTTGCCGCATCGATCCATCTGCTCCCGGCCCAGACCTCGGCCTCGGCCCCCGTCCCAGCCACAATCCAAAGCGCGCCCGCAACCCTCCCGGCCGATCCTTCTCCAGCCCCGCCGGCTTCCTACTCCATCGCCGCTCCCGCCTTCTCCGGCACAGGATTGCAGCCCGTGGCCGGCGCCTTTGGTCAACCTCCGGCGCAACCCCCCGTCCCGCCCGGAGGCGCAAACTCCAACCCTCCGCAATGGAGCCGCTCCATGTTGGATCCCTTCCAGCCCGGCCCCGGCTTCGGCAACTTCAGCGGCTCCGCGGGCGGCTTAGGCTTCAACGGTGCAGCAAGCGCAACCGGTTTCGGCGCCGGCAGGCAGTCGCCAGGCGGCTTCAATCGATATAGCGCCGCAAGCATGGATGGACGCCCCGGCAATCTCGCTCCTCTCTTCCCCATCGGCAGCAGCACACGTGACCTGGCCAGCGGTGCAAATGGACCCTTTGCCGCCGCTCCGCTCACTCTGCCCTCGTTGAACCAACTGATGCGTGGCAGCCTCAGCCTGCCCCTCCACTCACCCTCCAGCGCCTTCCGCCCCTCTTACCAGGACAGATTCGGTCCAGGTGGAGATATCGGCGATCTCGGCCGTGCCTCTGCCTCAACCATGTTCACCACCTCCAACCTGGGCAACGGGATGTTCCTTTCCGCCGGCACGACCAACGGCAGCCGGTCCATGGCCGGCGCCCCGGCGGCTTCCCTCGGAAACAACGCATCGGGCGGACAAAAGCATTCCGGCCCCTCCGTAGCGATCAAGCTATCGTTCTAGATTCTTTTATGGACCCAAGCGCGAATCCAACCAGCGCCGATTCGGCCAGCGCAATCTCCCCCCCCCGGAGCAGAGCCGCATGGGTATCGCAGCCCGTGGAGTGCTATAGTAATTCCTGAAATTCCCGGGGGAAAATCAGGCATGTGGTTCAATCTCTTTGGAAATAGAAAAAATCGCAAGGAGAGTGACGAAAGCCGCGGTGGATCTGGCCTCAGCAGCTTATTTGTCCAAATCCTCCGCGGATTATTTAGATCAAGCAGCTTGTTTCTCATTGTGATGGGGATCTTGGCTCTCATCGGCTGCATACCCATCGGCCTCTATTCCGGGCATTTCTGGAGCGTGGGAATGCTGGTGGCTGGAGCGGCTCTGCTGAGCGGATTCCTGCTGGGCTTTATATTCGCCATTCCGCGCGTGGATGGCCCCAAGAGGGATCCCGGAGCCTCCCAGCTGGAAGACCAGGAAACGCCACGCAACGGCAACCTGGTCGAGATTTCCGACTGGCTAACCAAAATTATTGTGGGCGTGGGACTGGTCGAATTGCATTCCATTTCCGGCGAGTTGGGAAAATTGGCGCGTTATCTGGCGCCGGGGTTGCAGCCTGTTCCATGCGTCGGAGGCGCCTCCTGCGCAGAGTCCCTCGCCAGCGCTCAAGCGGTCGGGCTGGCGATACTCACCTTTTACTTCGCCTTGGGATTCTTGCTGGGCTACGTGTGGACGATGATCTTTTTCCAGAGCGATCTGGAACGGAAGCTCAAGGATGCGGAGGAGCAGAAGGAAAACGAGCGGCGGCAGAAGGAAAGCGAGCGGCGGCAGAAGAAGGATGCGAACCGGATCCGGTGGGTTGAAACCTTAATAAGCGATAACCAGCTGGACAAGGCGATGGCTTCCATTGACGAGGCGCTCAAGAACGAGCCCCAGAACGTCTTATTTGTGATGACCAAGGCCCGGATTCTCAAGCGACAAGCCATCCAGCCGGGGCAGCCCGACCGGGACAAGTTGCTGAAACAAGCCCTTGCCTACGCCGACCAGGCCATCGCCTTGCTCCCGGAGAAGGGCGAACCGTTTTACAACAGAGCCTGTTATCAGGCGCTGCTCGACCCGAACGGCCTGAAAAGCGAAGTGCTCAAGAACCTCGAATCTGCTTTCCGCCTAAATCCCGGCCTGCGGCAAGTCGCGCAGGAGGATGACGACTTGGCCAAACTCAGAAAAGATGCTGAATTCGTTAAACTTACGGGTCAAGTCCAGACGCCGGATGGTTGACAATTCTCCATCTTTGCGTTAGGATCATGTCGAAAGGCAGTGTAAAGGAGCTAATTCCGATGAGAGACACCATGCCCCCACCGACAGATATGTGACGACCTTTGCGGCGCATCCGGCGCGGGAGATGTGCGCCTTCAAGATCAGGATCGGAAAGGCAGATGCAGATCGGATTCTGTGTCTGCCTTTCCTGTTTAGCAAGAGAAACATTCCACACGCAAAAAGGCCCGGTGCAATTGCCCCGGGCCTTTCTGTGTTTCCCTGCTCGGCACTTACTCCGCCGCTTCCACAGCCTTGGTCTGGGCCACGGTCCAGTCCGCCGCACCCACCTTGAACCGCGCGAACCGCCGCACCGTGATGTTTTCGCCCAGCTTGCCCACCTTGTGCGCGATCAGCTCCTTGATGCTCACCGCCTGGTCCTTGATGAAGGGCTGCTCCAGCAGGCAAACCTCCTCGTAGAACTTGGCCATCTTCCCGTCCACGATCTTCTCGATCACCGCCGCCGGCTTGCCCGTCGCCGCAGCCTGCGCGCGATAAATCTCCTTCTCGCGCTCCAGGTCCTCCACCGTCACGTCCTCCGGTTTCACGTAGCGCGGATCGCTGGCCGCAATGTGCATCGCGATGTCCTTCAGCAATCCCTGAAAGTCCTCGGTACGGGCCACGAAGTCGCTCTCGCAGTTCAACTCGATCAGCACCCCGATCTTGCCGCCGGCGTGAATATACGTCCCCACCGCCCCTTCGTTGGTCGTGCGCGAAGCCTTCTTCTGCGCCGACGCTATGCCCCGTTTGCGCAGCACCACAAACGCGCTCTCGATGTCTCCATGCGTTTCCTGCAAGGCCTTCAGGCAGTCGCCCATCGGCGCTCCTGACTTCTCCCTGAGCTCCTTCACCAACTTGGCAGCAATCTTTTCGCTCACTGTTGTCATCTCTCTTTTCTTTGGTTTCCCTGTATCCCTGTCTTTTCTTCCCTGGGTCCGGTCCGCGCCCTGCCGCCGGCAACCGCGCGCCGGCAGCTTTCCGGCATAAGAAAAGCGTGGCTCTCTATCCGCGCGGCCACGCTGTTCTTAGGTATGCTCACTCGCGTGCGGCCGAGCTCAGCCCTCGGCCACTTCGGCCTCATCCAGCGCCGCAACCACCGCCGGCGCCTTGCGAATCCCGCCGCCCAGCACCGCTTCCAGGTCCACATCCTCAACCGGCGCGGCTTCCACCACCGCGGCAGCCTCCTCCGCGGCCGGCGCAGGCAGCTCCTCTTGAAATGCCTTGTCGCCCACCAGGTTCGCGCCCTCGGCCGCCGAGTCGGCGATCTTCGACGTGAACAGGCGAATGGCGCGTAACGCGTCGTCGTTGCCCGGAATCACGTAATCCACCACCGTCGGGTCGCAGTTGGTGTCCACCACCGCCACCACCGGAATCCCCAGCTTGCGGGCTTCCTTCACGGCGATCGCCTCATTGTTCGAGTCCACAATGAACAGCGCGTCCGGCAGCCGCTTCATGCTCTTGATGCCGGCCAGGTTCGCCTGCAGGTGCTTTCGCTCCCGCTCCAGCTTGATCACTTCCTTCTTGGTCAGCAGATCGTAGCGGCCGTCCGTGGCCATATCGTCCAGTTCCTGAAGGCGCTTCACACTCTTCTGCACCGTGATCCAGTTGGTCAGCAGGCCGCCCAGCCAGCGCTGGTTGATGTACGGCATCCCCGCCCGCGTGGCCTCTTCCGCCACGGCGTCCTGCGCCTGCCGCTTGGTGCCGACGAATAGTATCGTCTTGCCTCCCGTGCACAGCTCGGTCACGAACTTCGACGCCTCCTTGAAAAGCTTCAGCGTCTTCTGCAGGTCGATGATGTAAATCCCGTTGCGCTCTCCAAAAATGTATTCCTTCATCTTCGGGTTCCAGCGCTTCGTCTGATGCCCGAAGTGAACACCCGCTTCGAGCAGCTCCTTCATTGTGATCGTGGCCAATGGGCCTCCTTCGTGGATTGCATCCGGACTCGCCTTTTGCCTTGCCCGGATTGATTCCCCATTTCGGGGAGATTGATGTGCATGAATCTTGGATCGGAGCTCAATTACCCGATCTTCCTGATGTTTGCGCCTACCTCCAGGCGGAAAACAGTGAGGAGCTCGTTTTCGTCATCGGGATTCCGCGCCCTTCTAAAGAGTTGAACGTACTCATCCTTATGGGACATGAAGTCCGCTTCGACTTCCTCGACGGGGTATTTCCCCTTCACGGGGTTGAATGAACCAAATTTCGCCATACATACCTCCGCTTCGAGCCTGAAAGCCTATCTCTTGGAGAATTGGAACCGCTTGCGAGCGCCCTTCTGACCGTACTTCTTGCGCTCCTTCTGGCGCGCATCGCGGGTCAGCAGGCCTTCGGCCTTCAGCGTCTTGCGCAGTTCCGGGTTGAACTCGATCAGTGCCCGGGCAATGCCCATCTTCACGGCGTCGGCCTGTGCCGACACGCCGCCGCTCTTCACGGTCGTCACCACGTCGAAGCTTCCGCCCAGCTCGGTCAGCACCAGCGTCCGCTTGGCCGCCACCCGCTGCTGCTCGGTCACGAAGTACTCTTCGAATGCCTTGCCGTTGACCTTCCACTCACCCGTGCCGGGACGCAGAAACACGCGCGCGATCGCCGACTTGCGCCGTCCCGTCCCGTAATACTGAACCAGATCTGCCATTCGTTTCCTCTTAGCTTCTAGCCTCTAGCTTTTAGCCTCTAGCTAAAAGCAGAAGCCGCAAAAATTCTGAACCAACGAGCTAGCAGCTAGCGGCTGCTCTTACGCAATCTTCAACTCCACCGGCTGCTGCGCCTGGTGCGGATGCTGGTCGCCGCGATAAACCTTCAGCTTCGAGCCCATCGCGCGGCCCAGCTTCGTCTTCGGCAGCATGCCCTTGATGGCCTCTTCCAAAATCTTCTCCGGCTTGCGGTTCAGCAGCCGCGTAAACGACTCCTCGCGCAGTCCGCCGGGGAAACCCGTATAGCGCCGATAGAGCTTCTTCTCGGCCTTCAGGCCGGTCAGGCGCACCTTCTCCGCGTTGATCACGATCACGTGATCGCCCACATCGATGTACGGCACATACCGGGGATTCAGCTTGCCGCTCAGCACATCGGCTGCCCTGGTCGCCAGCCGCCCCAGTGTCTGCCCGCTTGCATCCACCACAAACCACTTGCGGTCGATATTCTTCCCGCTCGGAACGAAGGTACCCATCTCTCTCCTGCCTCTAAACAACCTGCTCGGCCCATCGATTTCCGGTCGCCCCGGCCTGCCGCACAGCCAAAATCAACAAAAACCATAGCGCAAAACGCCTTGGCCCACGCAAAACGCGCACGGGCCCAATTTCTACCCACGTCCAAACAAGTCTGTTCGGGTGAGAACTGCGGGGGCTGGCCCTCAAAGGGCTCTGGCTCAGCCGGCTTCGCGCCAATTACCGCGCCTCCAGCAGCCGGTGGCCTGCTCCAGCCGACCCCCATCCGGGGCATCAACCAGTCGGTCCGGGTGAGTACACGCAGACCCCAGGCGCAACACCGCGCAAGGTCTCTAGAATACCCGAATCCCGCTCCATAGTCAACGAAAAGAACGACAGCCGGGTGCCCCACCTTTGCCGCGTTCTTTGGGGCTATGACGGGGTTTCTCCAACTATGGCCTTTTACCGTTTTTTACAGTCCTTCAAGGTCGCGCCAGAAACTCCACCAGCGAAGCCACCAGGAACAGCGGCGCCACCAGGGCATAAATCCGCCCCACGTCCCGCACGCCCTCGGCGGGAAGAGTGAGCCACCGTTCCCGCGCCGGATAGCCCCATCGTCCCCTGGGCATAAGAAACCCCAGCCCCAGCCGCACGCCCGCCCCGCCCGCCAGCGTATACGGGATCAACTGCAGCAGCAAGACGCCCAGGTAGTAGCTTCCCTCCCACCAGTTTCCCAGCCGGCTCCGGTGCTCTCCGTCCACTGAGACGATGCCGCCCACCCATCCCCGGAACGCCGCCAGCGGAAACGGCATCGCCACCGAAAGCCCCATTATCGTCGAGGGAACAGCCCCACGGCCCAGATTGCCGGCAAAATCGAGAAGTGCCGCCCGAACCGGAAATCCCCGGCCCTCGGCCACCGCCGCCGGGTCGCTCGCCATGGCCCGCCCCACCAGCTTGTCCCGGTAATCGAGGGCAAACCTGCTGCCCCCATGCACCATCCCCGCCCCTGCAACCACCCCCAGCAGACAGGTCAGCCCCATCCACAAAATCGGTCCCCGAGCCCGCTCCACCGCCTCAGCTACCGAGCGAAGAAATGCACTCATCCCCGCCTACTTCTGCCCCACGCTCCGCTGCATCGGGTGAGCTTCCGTGTTGAACACGACGGCGTCGACTCCGGCGCGTACAGCAGGTAAAGGTACTTCAGCGTCTCGGCAAAAAAGAAGCTCTCCATCGAATCTCTCTTCTGCTTGCTGCGTACGTCCGACAGTGCCGCGTACCCCTCGTCCGTGCGGCAATACTTCACCAGCGCGTTGAAGAACGTCTGACCCATGGCCAGGTACTTCGCGTCGTGCGTGGCATGGTAAAGGTAGTAGTCCGACTCCATGATCTCCGGCCGCAGCTCATAGTTCGGGCTCGTAATCTGCATCTTCGCGTAGTCCAACTGCTCCGGCTCCACGCCCGCCAGGTTCCACATCCGGTAGCCCGAATCCTGCAGCTCCCAGCTTCCTTCACATCCCCCGCCAGCAAAAGCGGTTGCAAAATCAGGTGTAAAAGCGGCTGCAAAAGCGGGTGCCCCAGCTTCGGCGCGTTCTGTGCGCCTAAGCTGGGATATCTACAGCTACAGTTTTTTATGATCTTTCACCCAGCTACAGTTTTTTAGAATCTTTCACCCAGCTACAGTTTTTTATGGTCTTTCACCCAGCCACAGTTTTTTACGGTCTTTTATAGCCTCCCGGCGCACTCTCGCCTTTCCGCCCCATTGTCCCTGTACTCCACCCCCTCCAGGTCGTAAAATCAGGACGCCCGCCAACAACGTCATCCAATCAGGAAGTACGCCCATGCCCGACGTCCAAATCCCCACCCCGCGCCGCGGCGAATCGCAGATCGCCGATCCCCAGCCAATCTCTCCCCCTTTGAGCCCCATGCCCCCGTCCCTGCAAGAGCCGAGCCCGCCGGCGAAGCCAAATCCCATGCGCATCGTTCTCTCTCTGCTTCTGCTGGCCGCCGCCGTAGCCTTGGTCGCCGCAATCGCCTCATCCATGAGCCGGGAGAGCGCAGGAAGCCGCGATTTCATCGCCTACTGGGCCGCCGGACAGCAACTCGTTCACGGCGCCGATCCCTACGACAGCGCCGCCATCCTCAGCCTGGAGAGCGCCGCGGGACTCCATGGCGACCGGCCCAACATGATGCTCAATCTCCCCGTTGCCTTTTTCATGGCTTTGCCCCTCGGCCTCGTCAGCGCCAAAACCGGCATGATTCTCTGGCTCATCCTGCTCGTTGCCTGCCTCATGGCATCCATCCGCATTCTTTGGTACCTCCACGGGCGGCCCAATGACCGTTTGCACCTGCTCGGCTACGTCTTCCCCCCCGTGCTCGCCTGCATCGTGGCCGGGCAGCTCGGCATTTTTCTCCTTCTCGGTGTGGTGCTCTTTCTTTACTTCCACCAGTCCCGTCCGTTGCTGGCCGGAGCCGCCCTGCTGCTCTGCGCCGTCAAACCGCACCTCTTCCTGCCCTTCGCCGTCGTGCTCCTGGCCTGGCTCCTCAGCCGCAAGGCGTATCGCCTGCTGGCGGGAATTTGCGCCGCCATCGGCGCCAGTTGCGCGCTGGCATTCCTGTTCGACGCCCATGCCTGGTCGCAATACGCGCGCATGATGAGCCAGAGGGCTGAAGTCAGTCAGGACTTTGTGCCCACCCTGAGCATCCTGTTCCGCCTGCTCGTCGATCGCAACGCTGCGTGGCTGCAATTTGTCCCCGCGGCCGCCGCCTGCGCCTGGGCGCTCTGGTATTTCTGGACCCGCCGCGCCCGCTGGAATTGGATGGATCAGGGATTGCTGCTGCTCCTCGTCTCCGAGGTTTGTGCGCCCCATGCCTGGTTCACTGACGAGGTCATCGTGCTTCCCGCGGTGCTCGCTTCTCTCTACCGTGCCGACAGATTGGACCGCTCGCTGCTGCCCTTCGGCCTGATTGCCGGAATCGCACTCATCGAGGTCATGGCGCAAGTCACGCTGATCTCCGTTTTCTATGTTTGGACCGCACCCGCGTGGCTCGCCTGGTATCTCTACGCCACCAGAGCCAAGCCCACCCCGCCGGAGGAAGCTCGCGCCGATGCGGTCATTTCGGGCTAGCCGCAATGCAGGCGCAAAAAAGCGGATGCCCCATTCTCTGCGCAATAAAACTGCGCCGAAGACGAAGCATCCGCTCTCTGTTGGCTGAAAGCTAAAAGCTGAAAGCTCGAAGCTGAAAGCTGCTTTTACGCCGCGTTCAACTCCACCGACCGCACCCGAAACCGCTTCATCTGAATCGAAAGCGTCCGCTCGATCTTCCTCAGGTCGCCCCGCTCCGCCGGTCCGGCAAAGGTCGAAGCCACGCCGTGCGCCGAAGCCCGCCCCGTCCGTCCCACGCGATGGACAAAGTCCTCCGCTATTTTGGGCAGGTCGAAGTTGATCACGTGCGCCACGTTGGCCACGTCGATGCCGCGCGCGGCCACGTCGGTCGCCACCAGCACGCGGTGATGTCCCTCTGAGAAGCTGCGCAGCGCCGCATTCCGCTGCGACTGCGAGCGGTCGCCGTGAATCTGCGTAGCCGACCACCCTGACCGGCAGAGCCGCCGCGCCACGCGGTCCGCTCCGTGCTTGGTCCGCACAAACACCAGAAAGCTGCCCGTCTCCGCGCCCAGCAGATGTTCCAACAGCTCCTGCTTCTTGTCCGGCTCCACTTCAAAGGTGCGCAGCTCCACGTTCTCGGCCGGCTTCAGCACTGAGCCGATCTCGATCCGCGCCGGATTGTTCAAGTACTTGCGCGCCACGTCCTTCACCGAGCCTTCGAGCGTAGCCGAGTAGCAGAGTGTCTGCCGCACCGGCGGCAGCATGGCCGCAATGCGCGCAATGGCCGGCTGGAAGCCCATATCGAGCATCCGGTCCACCTCGTCCAGCACCAGGATCTTTACCTGGTCCAGCCGCACCAGCCTGCGCTTGATGTAGTCCTCAAGGCGTCCGGGAGTGGCCACTATGAGCCGCGCGCCGCGGCGAATGGCGTCGAGCTGCGAGCGCTCCGCCAGCCCGCCGACCACCAGGGCTACGGTTTGCTCAGAACTGGAGCGGATGGCGAGAAAGGCCTGCTCCACCTGCATGGCCAGCTCGCGCGTGGGCAGCAGGATGAGCGCATGCGCGGCGGGGCCACGCGCTCCAGCCCTTTGGAGGAGTTCCACGATCGGAATAAGGAAGCCGAGCGTCTTGCCCGTTCCGGTCTGTGCGGTGGCCAGTACGTCCCGGCCTTCCAGCGCTGGCGGAATGCAGCCCGCCTGCACCGGCGTGGGAATTTCAAATTTGTTGATGTCAAGCCGCGCCAAAAGTGCGGCCGAAAGTGAAAACTGTGAAAACTGTGTCGTCAAAATGATCCATTTCCTGGGCTCCGGGAGCCGTCGGTCTTTCGCGGCGGCCTGCAATCGGAACCGGTCGTGAGGCGCGCACACAAATACTCCTCAGGCGCGAGCCCGCTTTATTCATCTATGCGTAAGGGAGAACCGAAAACGTCCCTGGGACCGGCCACAAAGCATTCAAAGGGAGAACGCCCGAGGCCCGGAGCTGCCACACGCTACTAGTACGCCAGGCGGCGCATCGCCGGCCGGCTACCCGCTCCTTTGATTCCCCGGTTGCATTCGAGCCAATCCAATTCGCCAGTCCATTCAAGGAGGCTGAGGTGCTCGAACCCTCGCTTCAGACCGTATTCACAGTCCAATGCAAAATCCCCGGGTGGGAGACTTATGGGTATACGCTGTAGGGGCTTGGGGGAAAAATCTGTGCCGGGCAAACGTGCCGTCTGAGGGCCAATCCACCGCTCACGTCCAAATCACTGAGCGCAAACCCAGTGTACCATACCTTCGCCTTTCATTTCACTCATGCCAAAGTGGGGCCAGGGCTCACTCCCGCCCTTCCAGCCGCGCCACCACCTGCTCCACCAGATGTTCCAACTCGGCCGTATCCTTTCCATCCCCCGCGCTGGCCGCGCCGCCAATCCGCCCCATGCGCGCATCCGGAAACCCCAGCCGCCGCTTCAGCGCCAGAATCTCTTCGATCTTGCTGTCCGGGATGAAACTGAGCGGCTGTCCAATCTGCTTGGCGATCAGGTACGTCTTGCAATACGTGTCCAGAATCTCCGCCAGCCACTCGGCGTGAGTGACGGTGTCGGACCAGCAGACGATGCCGTGGTTGGAGAGCAGAATCGTGTTGTGATCCTCGACAAACGGCAGCACCGTCTCGGCAAACGCCTGCGTTCCGGGCGTCTCATACGGCGCCACCGCCGCCGGCCCGATAAACACCTCGTACTCCGGAATCAGCCCGTTCGGCGGCACCGTCCCGGTCACCGCAAACGCCGTCGCATACGGCGGATGGCAGTGCAGCACCGCCCGCGCCCGCGGGTTGGCCTTGTAAATCTCCAGGTGCAGCAGCAATTCGCTGGTCCGCAAACGGTCCCCGGCCAGAATGTTCCCATCCAGGTCCGAAAGGCAGATGTCGGCCGGCTCCAGGTCGCCCTTGCTCAGCATGGTGGGCGTGCACAGCAGGTACTTCGATCCCAGCCGCACGCTGATATTGCCCCCGTTGCCGTCCACATACTGCCGCTCCCACAGCTTGCGCCCCACGCGGATGATTTCCGCCCGCAACGCATCCGCCTCAAAGGAATTGGCAGCCACAAGCGGCGAACTCTCCTCGGCCTTGGGCTCGCGCAAAGCCTCCACCACGGCCTCGACCACATCCCTCACCTGCTCCGAAAGTAAAACCGCTGTCTGTTCCATCATCGACCTCGCAGGGGTGACGTCCGGCCCGGCTCAAGCACGGCGCACCCTTCACTACGATTATATAGAACACTAACTTTGACCCGTGGCCCGTGATTCGGGTCACGGCACAGCCCTCACTCCGCCCGCACCAGCCGCCGCTGCAACGCCTCCAGCGTCTGCCCCTTGGTCTCCGGATAGGTGAACAGCACCACCACGAGCTGCACCATCGTCATCGCCGCGAAGAAGACGAACGGCGCGCCCGCGCTGAACTTATGAACCAGGACCGGGAAGGCAAGAGAAATGATGGTGAGGGTGATCCAGTGGCTGGCGCTGCCGATGCCCTGGCCCTTGGAGCGCACCGAGGTGGGAAAGACTTCGCCGATGTAGACCCAGATGACCGCACCCTGCGACAGGGCGAAGAAGGCGATATAGACCACCAGCAGGCCGAGCAGGGCCGCCTGATGGCCGTTGGTCATGAAGACCCAGGCCACGCCGGAGAGACAAATGGTGGTTCCGATGGCGCCCACGATCAGCAGGCTCTTGCGGCCGAAGTGGTCGATAACGGACATCCCGACCAGTGTAAAGATGAAATTGGTGGCGCCGATCACGACGGCCTGCAGGTCGCCGGAAAGTTGGCTGAAGCCGGCGGCGGCGAAGATGGTGTGCATGTAGTAAAAGATGGCGTTGATGCCGGCCAACTGGTTGAAAGCGCCGATGGTGATGGCCAGGAAGAGCGGATAGCGGTACTTCCACTGGAAAACTGGCTCGTGAGCCGTGGCGTGTTCCGACTGCAGGGCCGACTGGATTTCGGCCAGCTCCGCCTTGGGATCGGGAGCGCCCATCTGGCGGAGCACCGCGAGCGCCTCGTCAATCTGGTTGCGGGAAGCCGACCAGCGCGGCGAACCGGGAATGCGGAACAGAAGAATGAGAAAGAGGAGCGCCGGGGTGACGGCAACGGCCACCATCACGCGCCACTCCATCGCGCCCAGATGCGCCAGGCGGACAAGATAGTTGGAGGTGTAGCCGATCAGAATCCCGCCCACGACGTTGATCTGGAAGGTGCCTACCAGCCGTCCGCGCCAAAGCGCAGGCGAGAGTTCCGTGATGTAAACAGGCCCCAGCACGGAGGCTACGCCGAGGCCCATCCCGCTGAAAATGCGGGCTGCGAGCAGCATCGGCCAGCTGACTGCGAGAGCCGTGCCCAATCCGGCGAGGACGTAGAGAGCAGCGGCATAGCGCAGCCCGGTACGCGAACCGAGCCTTTGTCCAATCACTCCAGCCGCGAGGCAGCCCAGAACCGTGCCGATAGGGCCGACGGCCACGGTCAGGCCCTTGTTGTAATCGCTCAGCCCATAGAGCCGCACCACCGAATCGATGATGCCGGAGATCACTGCAATATCGAATCCGAAGATAAGGCCGCCCAGGGCGCCTGTCAGCGTTGATTTGATCAGTTTGGAATTAGGTCGCATGGTCTCAGTTCTCCCCATTTCCCAACCATCCTACACACCGCCTCCGCAAATGGTAAACCTGGGTTCCTCCGGCCGTGCGAAAACGCAGCGCAACCAATCGCCGAAGGGCTGCAATCGCTCCATTCGAGCGTCTGGATAGCCGGGCTGGCCGCCGGAACTCTGCCCCGCTCAACGGCTCATCGCTACCCCTCAGCCTTCCACGCGCGCTGGAGCGCCCGGCAACACCGCCAGCACCCGGCACCGGTGCTTGCCGGCCGCGCTCCAGACCAGCGCCATCTCGCTCTCCATGTATGCGCAATCGCCCGCCTCCAGCGCCTCGTGCATCCCGCCTGCGTCCAGGTTCAACCGCCCTTCCAGCACATACACCAGCCCGCTCGTCTCCTTGAAGCATTCCGGGGCGCAGGTCGCCCCGCCGGCAGGAAACTCGATCATCTGCGCCACCAGCCGCGAGCCTTCACACACCGCGTTCAACGGCGTAAATGTCACCTGCTCCATCCCCCGCTCGTGGCCCTGCAAGTGGGCTTTGCGCGTGATTGAAAGCGTATGCCGCGCCGGTTCCGCGAAAAAGTAACTCATGCCCACCCCGTACACCCGGCTGATCGTAGCCAGCGTCGGCAGCGTGGGGATCATCCGGTCCGTCTCCAGCTTCGATAACAGCGCCGTCGAAAGCCCCGTCTCGGCCGCCAGCCGCGAAAGCGTCAGCCGCTTTTGCGTCCGCAACGAACGCAGCTTCTGACCGATGCAATACGGTTCCAGCGACCACTGGGCATAGGAAACAGTCTTGGTCATCGCAATCTCCCTTCGAGCCTCATCGCAGGCCCTCGATCATTCTGCCAGCCGCCGCTCCTCCAATCCCTGAAGAATTTCTGAAAGCTGTTTCCCAGACCTGGTACCGTGACTGCATGATTTGGAAATGTCGATCAGAACAGAATGGGTGCCCCAGGTCTCGATTTTGAGCAAGGAACCGGCTTTG
>PLGM01000057.1 GCA_003139795.1 Acidobacteriaceae bacterium
AACGATTCTTGGTCCAAATGTTGAAAATCGTTCGCGCCCAATTCTTCGCTTAGAAATCAGGCACCTGCGCAGAGGTTCCCTAGGGTATTCATCAGCGATGTGTTCGCCAAACCCGTCAATGTCCTCGGCTCGAGGCGGCAGCTGGAAGTCACTTGCTTTGTCGATGCCGGCAATGCGATGGCGGTGCCCATTCGTCTGGAGGCAAGTCTTCAGATTGGGTCCGAACCTATAGCTAGTACTTCGAAGAGCGTTAACATTGATGAATCAAATCATGAAGTCCTGCTCGAGTTGGAAGATCTCGGGAACATAATTCTCTGGGATGTAGAGAGGCCTCAACTCTACGACCTTGTCGTTACGCTTTTCCTTGACGATAAGCCTTTGCATAACTACCGGAGACGAGTCGGATTTCGCGAAGCGCGTTTCGATACCAACGGGTTTTGGTTGAACGGCCGGCGATTGCAGCTTTTCGGGCTGAACCGGCACGAACTTTACCCCTTTGTCGGCTTCGCGGCGCCCAGTCGCATTTTGCGCCGGGACGCGGAAATTCTGCGTCGGAGCTTTAACTGCAACATCGTGCGATGCTCACACTATCCACAATCTGAGGCGTTTCTGGATGCGTGCGACGAGCTAGGGTTAATGGTCTGGGAAGAGATACCGGGTTGGCAGTATCTTGGCGACAAAAGCTGGCAGGACCTGGTGCGCCGCGACGTGGAGGCGATGGTGCGCCGCGACCGGAACCATCCATCCATCATTATTTGGGGCGTTCGTATCAACGAATCTCCCAACGATCCATCCCTCTACAGCCGCACCCGCGATATTGCGAAATCGCTTGACGATTCTCGGCCCACCTCTGGCTCCATGACCCCTGATTCCATGAAGGATTGGCGTCAAGAGTGGCATCAGGATGTATTTGCATTTGACGATTATCATGCTGCTCCCGATGGCAGCGTGGGCATTGAGGAACCACTGCCGGGTGTGCCATACATGCTCGCTGAAACTGTGGGACAGTTTGATTACGGTAAGGGTAAGGATTTCGATTGGAAGTACCGGCGGGCTGGCGATCCCACGCGGCAGGTACAGCAAGCGTTGCTGCATGCACAGGCGCACAGCAAGGCTGCGGCCAATCCCCGTTGCGCGGGAGTAATTGCATGGTGCGCGTTCGACTATGCCAGTCTGATGAACGCCTATGCCGGGGTGAAGTGTCCGGGTATCGCCGATGTTTTCCGCATACCCAAACTGGGTGCATCGTTTTATCTCGCACAAGTAGACCCTGCAGTGCGGTCGGTGATTGAACCCGATTTCTACTGGGACTTCGGTCCCCGCACTCCTTTTGGTCCAGGCGAACGGGCCGCTATCTTCTCAAACTGTGACAGCCTCGAGTTATCGATCAATGACAAACCGTATGCTACCCTCTATCCCGACCGGATCGGCTTCCCGAAAATCAAATATCCGCCCTTCTTCGCCGATCTTAACATGAACGGCACCGGAAAGCCGGAGCTTCGCATTGACGGATATGTTGGTAGTGCACTGGCGCTGACACGCTTGTTCTCTGCCGACTCCTCCGCTGACCGGCTCTGGTTGCATGCCGACGACGTGGAGTTGCTGGGCGACGGAACGGACGCCACCCGCCTGGCATTTGGAGCCGTAGATAAGTTCGGAGCTCCGCGTCCGTTCATAGAAGGCGAGGTCTCTTTCAAGATTGAAGGCCCCGGCGTGATCACAGGTGATAGTCCCTTTCAGTTTGGAGATAGCGGGGGCGTTGGCGCCGTATGGATCAAAACTGTGCCCGGTCGTACCGGGCGGGTCAGAATTGAAGCCATGCACGCGTCGTTAGGAAGGAACTCGCTGCAAATTCATGTTGGGAGAAAGCATGCATAGTTCTTCCTGTTTTCCGGCTTCACCGTTGTCTACTTCATCGTCGCGGCATTCTTGCTGCCGCCGCCCCTTCCAAACCCCAGCGACCGTGGCCTGAGGTTCAGGGACGCTCCTGGGGGCATTCCCGGCAGCGGTTCGACATTCAAACTTACTGTTATATCAGGCTCGTAGCGGAACGGTCTGATTTGTAAGGACATCAGTTCCGGGTTAATTCGTGATGGCTATAAGCGTCCAATGCTCGTTCTTAGCGCCCGAGACATCTTGATACTGGTCGACTACCCCAGTCGTTCCATTCACCTCCATATCGAGCCCGCTGTTAGCATTCACGATTCGGTAAGATCCATCGCCTACTGCGACCACATTCCAATGCTCGTTAGTCGCGCCGGAGCCGCTGTCTTGCCACTGGTTGACGATTCCCCCGTTCTTTTTGCTCGCTCCGTTCACCTCCAGATCAGCCCCGCTGTTAACATTCACGATTCGGTAAGATCCATCGCCTACTGCCATGAGGTTCCAATGCTCGTTGTTAGCGCCGGCGACGTCCTGGTAGGTATTCACGGTGCCACCGTCAGCGAGACTCGCCGAATTCACCTCCAGATCGAGACCGTTATTCAGATTAACGATCTTGTAAATACCCTGCCCCGTTTCAGAGGCACCCGATACCGCATCAATGCGGCCGACACGAACGTTATAACCCGTCGAGGCTCCATTCTTCAGGCCTGTGACACGCACCTTCAGTGTATGAGTACCCTGCGCAAGCGTAGGCGTCGCAAACAAGTAAACATTATCCTCGCGGGCGGCTGAGTATGTATCGCGGGTGGCTGAGTATGTATCAAAATAGGTCTCGGCTCCATTATCGACAGAGAACGCCGAGATCCCGCCATTAGGGGCCATGGACCCGTAGACTCGAACCTGTTGACCACTGAACTGAAATGTATAGCAGTCGTTAGTGGAGCTACTCCAGTGGTTGTCGCATCCGGGACCTTGCGAACTGTAGCTCGAACTGCCGTTATAATTGAACTCGTCATTTCCTTGAGAGTACCGAGATCTGAAG
>PLGM01000052.1 GCA_003139795.1 Acidobacteriaceae bacterium
GATGGGGTTCAGATAGCGCTCACCAATTGCCTCGCAGATCCCGTTGGAAAGCACAATTCAATATTTCGATTGGGGGCAGACTTCGTTGCCGACCAAGATCGTCACGAAGAATTGGCTGGATCAGTTCAACATGTCGAGCCAGTCGACCTTCATGGTCAACACTGGTCAAGTCAACTACACAATTTACAAATACGGGATGCCAGGGTGCGCCTCAAGCAATTCGAACACCAGCACCCTACTGTACCTGACTGAACAAGATGACTGGGATTACGGCCTTCTGTCTACGGCGCCTGCGGCTGTATCGCCTGGAAGTTCTGTCACGACGCCCTCGGTAAACGCCACCAAGAAGACGATCTACAATTATCAATGCTTCAACACGATTCCCGTATCGTGTAACAACTGCACCTACTACTCGACCTACGCGAGCACCTCCAACGCTTCCCAGTTTCCGGGAATTGCGATTCCGCCCAAGGTGTTCAGTGTGACCACCGAAAACGGTAGCGGAACGATTCAAGCGGCTACCGTATATTCCTATGACAATTATCCCTCTGGCCAATTGGCGAGTTTAACGGCCACTCCCGTCAATCACGACCCGAATTTCAACGCGTCGATGAAGATTCGCGGCAATCTGACTGGTGTGACGAAATGCAGCACACTGCCATCTTCGCCTCCTGTACCACCGTCGCCGCCTACATTGCCACCGCCATCGACCAACTACTGTTCCGGTCCGACTGTGACGTACAACTACGACATTACGGGCCAACCAGCCTCAATGACGGACGCGAACGGCAACACCACGACCTACTCGTTCGCCGACAGCTATACCGACACAACGTCGGCTCCTTCCACCAACACATACCTGACCCAAGTCACCCGGCCAACTGTGAACGGGAAAACTCATGTTTCGAAATTCTCATACAGGTACACCGACGGCCAAATGACCACGGCAATTGATGAGAACAACCGCACCACGACCTACGCGTACAGCGACTCTCTAGATAGGCTGACGCAAGTTACCTTGCCAGCCGACGCAAACAACGGCGGAGCATCTGCCTACAAGCAAATCGCATATACCGACACAGCCCCGACTCCTTCCATTACGACCACCGACTACGTCTGCTCAAGCAGCTGCAACCCCACCAACGGCAAGAAAGCGGTCACGCAGATATTTGACGGGATGTGGCACGTTACACAGACCCAGACCACGGATATCAACAACCCAAACACGTCCAGCGGGCTCAACTACACCTTCATGAAGTACGACGGCGAAGGCCATCTCAGCCAGACGTCGAACCCAACATGGACGGGGTCGCCGACTGCGTGGACAAAGGTCTTCTACGATGCATTCGGCCGGAAAACGATTCAGCAACAGCAGGATGGAAGTGTTTTGCAGTGGTGCTATGACGGAGTGGCATCCATAGGCCAGACCAACTGCCACGCGCATATTGGGAGTAGCCCGACGGATACGTTTGTCGATACGGCGGATGAGAGCGGGAACGACTGGCAACGCACGTCGGATGCATTCGACAGATTGATTGAAGTAGAGGAGCCGAACGGCAAATCGCGAACCCCATCGCTTGAAACCGACTACACCTATAACCTTCTGAACGACCTGTTGACGGTCACGCAACATGGCCAGGGTTCAGAGACGGCGAGGGCGCGGACCTTCACCTACGACAATCTGGGGCGTCTTACTCAGAGTGACAATTCCGAGACAGGGTGGGTTTGCTACGGAACTACCGGCGGCGCAAATGCGAATGGATCGAATTGCGCGAGCGGAAGCGGCTACGACGGTAACAGCAATCTCATCGCGAAGACCGATGCGCGCGGAATCACTGTGACCTACGCCTACGATGCGCTTAATCGCGAGTATGCCCGGAATTACTTCCAGAACAATGTCAGCACGGGCGAGCCTTCGGCCTGCCATCAGTATGACGCCGCTCTCACGGTTGCCACCGGAGACCCCTACCCGATCGACGAGGAAACTGCCGAATGGATGGCTCCTGCTGGTACCTGCCCCGCGAACAATTCGCCTATCTCCGTGATCCCGTCGAACTCATTCAGCAACCGGACCATACTTGCTCACGACGTTGGAGGCCGGATTACGTCCGAGACGCAATGCCCGAGCGGAAGCTCCTGCGGCGCCACCTACACCTTCAACTACACATACGACCTCGCGGGAGGCGTGACGTCATTTAACAATGGACTGCCCTGGACAAGGCCTGCCTCCACCACCACTCAACCCGGAATCATATGGGGCGTAGCCCTCGACACCTCCGAGCGGGCTTTGCGTGTCACAGTCAATACTCAACCATTTACGGACTCCGCGCATGTGGGCATCATTCAGCAGAGCGATGGGGGCAACACTTACACCTACGCGGCCCTGGGCGAAAACGGCTACGACGTATGGGGAAATCTCGTCGCCGAGCAGGCGGCGATTCCCAGCGCCCCTACCGGCGCAGCCGGAATTCAGGTAGTGAGCCAACACGACGTACGCAATCGGATTCAGAGCGAAGTAGCAGACGGTCAACAAGTGGTTACGGTTGCCTCCGGCAGTTTTGGCGCAATTGCTGTCAATGGACTGGAGCAATCTGGGCAGCTTCCAGCAGTCGCAACCCTCACGGTGAGCGGAATCGAGCAGGGTCCTTCCATGTGGTACCCCTGCGGCAATAACACCTGCCCCCAGCCGGAATACGATCAGGGAATCATCTATGTCACCGTGAGCGGCCACCAGGTTGCAATCACCTGGGCAAGCGGCTCGACTAGCGCCTCACTCGCCTCCAGCCTTGCGTCCATGATCAATGCCAACAGCTCCACGCTGGGCGTCAACGCCACCTACTCGGGCTCGGTGGTCACCATGTTCGCAAACAACTCCAGCACGCAAGGAAGCTCAATCTCTCTTTCGGTGAGCGAGACTGACAACACGCCAGGCGGCATCTTCTCCAGCCCGTCCTTCAACACAACGCCATCCGGCTCGACCTTTGGCGGCGGCGGCACCGTATACAATACCGGCACTATTACGGCAAGCCTGACCAATGAAAACGCGGGCGATCAATACGGAAGCACAATCGTAACCACCGCTCCCATCTCATGGGGAAGTTCTAGCACACCCGCGTCACTCGCCTCGGCGTTGATGACCAAGATCAACACTGCCGCCAGCGCCTACGTTACTGCTTCGCTCGACTCCACCGGCGAAGTCATCAACCTGAAGAGCGTCGCCACGGGCAGCTCCTCCAACTACGGCATCCAACTCAACATCACTGACACCACTTCGGCGAACAATCCCACCTATTCCCCGTCCGTCCTGCCGACACAAGGATTCGCACTCGCTTCCAGTTCGCCCGACGGAGGCCAATCGGCAGCCGCCAGCTATGGCATGATTTACTCATACGCGATTCCGGCGGGAGGGTATGCCGTCAACGGCAACATCATGGCGCATTCCGATTCGGTAATGGGCGATTGGGCCTTCATGTACGACACGCTCAACCGGCTGACGGTGGGCGGCGCGGCCATGAATGCTCCCTCCACCTATGCCAACTCCATGGCCTGCTGGGGTTATGACTCCTTCGGCAACCGCACGCTGGCCGCGTTCTTTTCGAGCACCACCGGCGACTGCTCGCAGCAGACCACCTCGACGGCCAGCTACAACTCAGCCAACCAGGTCACGTTCGTCTCGCAGGGCGCGCCCATCTCCTACTCCGCGCCCTCGGGCTTCAACTACGATGGCGCGGGCAACGTCTATCAGGACGGCGTAAACAGCTACGCCTACGACAGCGAGGGCCGCATCTGCGCCGTGCTGCAGCCCTCGTACATGGGCGGCGCGCAGTTCCGGTACATCTACGATGCCTCGGGCCTGCGCGTGGCCAAGGGCACCTTCACCGGCTCGTTCCCGGCCAAAAATACCGTCTGCCCTGCGGCGGTTCCGGGGACGAACGTCACGCTCACGGCCCAGTACCTGCTCAACCTCGGTGGCGAGCAGGTGACGGAGCTGACGGGTTCGGGCGCTTGGGTCCACTCCAACGTCTGGGCCGGCTCGCACCTTGACGCAACCTACGACACCAAGGGACTGCACTTCCAACTTGCCGATCCGCTCGGCACGCGCCGTGTGCAGACCAACTACCAGGGCGTGGTCGAGGAATACATCCAAAGCCTGCCGTTCGGCGACAATTTAAACCCCGTCATTCCGTCCGGCGCGCCCAGCACCGCCGACGACGCCACCGAACACCACTTTACCGGCAAAGAACGAGACACCGAATCTGGAAACGATGATTTTGGTGCACGGTACTATAGCAGCGCGATGGCAAGATTTTTGTCGCCCGATCCATTCCTAAATAGCGGGCGTCCTGATGATCCTCAGACTTGGAATCGGTACAGCTACGCTCTGAACAATCCGCTGATGATTGTCGATCCAACTGGCCTCTACAATTTGGTGAATACCTGTGCCGCCGACAATAAGCAATGCAATAAGGACTTCAATACAAATGCGGCAAATCTCAAGGCAGGCTTGGCTGCATTAAACAAAGCTCTTGATAACCTCACTCCAGATCAGGTCACAGCGCTCGGGGGGGCGGACGCTGTTGGGAGGCTTTCGCAAGGGTTGGCAGCAATGGGAACCGAAAACGACGGTAACAGCGTCGATGTAAAATTCGGTGCTACCGATAGCGGAGGGGCCGCAGATACTACTCGTTCCACCGATGCACAATCCGGGTCATCTAGATTCACCGTTACATTTGACCCGAGCAAGACTAGTGGAGCGATAGGATTCGCAATCAACGCTGACCACGAAGGTATGCACGTTTACGATGAAAGAAATAATCTGCTGACAGCGGAAAATCATCCATTTCAATTTGAATATCGAGGATATCAAAACTCCTCGTGGACAGCGCAAGCGCTAGAGCCTGTTATTAACTTNNAAGTTAATAACAGGCTCTAGGGCTGCAATCTATCAGTACTCGTAACACCCAGATTTGGAACAAGAGTTGGAGTGCCGTGGATCGAGAGACACTTCGGGATAAGGGCATCACGAAAGCCGTGACTGATCGACTGCATCCAGTACAAGAACCCCATAATCCGATCACGCCGTAAGGAAAGAGATTGCAAAAGATGATAGCGAAAATGTTCCCTGTGTTCTTGGCTGTAGCCGCATTTGGACAACAGACCGCCCTGCACGAAGCCGGGCACATTGCAGTGAATATCGCTGAAACCGGTTGTGTGCTTTCGACGGCCAGGAGCGAAGAGGTGATCACGGTTCAAGGTAAGTTCCGAAGAGAACCGCACGACAACGGTTTCGATATCCAGGGCTGCGATATTACCGTCTTACTCACATTCGCAGGAAACTCGGACAATCACGTAAGCGGCAACGAATTGCGGAAAGATGGTGAGCTTCAGCGCTTCCAAAAATACACGATGTCTTTCTATATGGGTAATAGAAAGAACATTTGCATTGATTGCATGAAATACGACGTGGAGGCTGAGATTACCGGTAAGCTGGAGATCGCTAGTGTGCCGCCCGGTGCCACGAGGGACTCGTTTGGACTATTACGGGATCAATCAGGCAAGGTGATTGGCACCTATGGCTGGGGGCATCCAAGCCCCTACGCACGTTACCGCCTTGTGATCCTGTCTGTCGCCAACGTGAAGGCCAAGAAATTGCCGCCGCCGCAGTGAGCAGGTGTTGCACAGCCAACAGCAAAACCGCAGGTGGCCCCGGTCTCGATTCTGAGACCGGGGATTGATGTACGACGGAGGAGTCCACATCTATGACGAGCTCCGCCGTTTGTGTAAACGAAACACATTTTTCGCAATCCCTTTACACCGGCAAGGAACGGGACGTTGAATCCGGCAATGACTACTTCGGGGCAAGGTACTACAGCAGCGCAGTGGGGCGGTTCCTGTCGCCGGACTGGAGCGCGAAAGAAGAGCCAGTACCCTACGCCAAGTTGGATGATCCGCAGTCGTTGAATCTATATTCGTATGTGATGAACAACCCGATGACGCGGGCCGATCCAGATGGACATGCGTGGCAGCCGGATCGTGGTGATACCAATTGTGCCGGGAACAATTCAAACGCCGCGAGCGGTTGCGACGGCCACACCACGGCCGACCAGATGAAGGCCGACCGTAAGGCAGAGGCGGCCCAACAGCAGAAGCCTGCTCCGAAGCCCCATATATCCAAGAGAGACAAGGCCTATCTCGATAAGTACTACAAGCCGATGGTTGCCAAGGCAAAAGCATACGGCGTAGATCCCGCTCTTCCCCTAGGACTCGGAATCGAATCTGGATTTGCGACTAAAGGTACGTATCTGCGAACTGGGGACGCGTTCGGCATGACTGGCGGGAGCACCAAACACATGACCCATGCCAGTAGCCCGGAGCAAAATGTTGATGAGCTCTTCAGCGGCTGGGGAGAGCAGATGCGGGGGACGGGCAGTAACGTTTCTCTGTTTCTCAATCACCTTGAGATGGAAGACGCCAACGGGAATCAGATCACATCGCAAGGGATGTATAACTCAGTTGAAATCCCTCCCACGGCGTGGAAGAGCTTTATCACAAGCGGAATCAATGAAATGCAACGTGATATACCTATCTACAATTCGCAATAAATCGGATTGAAGGAGGCAATGCAAATTCGAGGTTCTTTGGATCGGAGGCAAAAAGATGAGATTTTCGCGTGTACTGATCAGCCTAGTGATTTTGTGTTCGGTAGCAAGCGCGGCTTCGCGCACGTCAGTCTATCGAAATAGGGAATACGGCATGTTTCTTTCCATTCCCTCAGGAGCATGGCTTTGCTCAGTTCCTTATAGCGGAGCCAATCACGGCGCTGCATTTCTCCTGGGCACACAGGATGAGAGCCTATGCACAAAGGCATCTGGGAAAAGATGGATATCAATCTTCGCCGGCTACAATGCTGCTGAAGTGTCCAAGACATTGCACACTTTTCTTAATTGGCAGTGCGCGAACGAAGCGAATGGTTCGTGTGGCCAAGCCCCAGCAGGCTTACGCATCAATGGACTGTCTACCGAGACTGCAAGAGTGGACCACCCGGATGGTTCGATCACAATTATTGCGGTTGCTCAAGCAGGCAAACCTGATCCCGATTTTGATGCGTCAGTTCCTTCGATTAACTACGACTTGAGCCTGCACACAGACGCGGTCCATCTCGATGAAGATTTGACGGTTTTTCGCGCGATACTGAACGCCGTAAAAATTGCTCCGCATAGTCGTTGAACTCTCTGCCCAACTGGAGTAATGGCTCAGGTTGGGCGCCCCAGCAGGCCGCCTCTCGGGGCGGCTTGCGAGCGTCTGTGGCTTCGTCCGGCGTTCGTGGCCCGTCCACTGAAGATCACGCTGCCTACGGCATCGGCAGTAAGCAGGACACGTTGACCTGACCCCCAGAATCCGTCCATTTTGGGCGCAAAAAGTCAGCAATGCGCGTGAGCGCTACGTGAACCACAG
>PLGM01000332.1 GCA_003139795.1 Acidobacteriaceae bacterium
CGTTCAGGAATAATGCAGGTTAGTCTTAGGAGGGAATGCTTCCTTGAGGTGATACAATTCGTTGAGCAACTTGATCGGACGTTCCCTGGCTCCCAACATTCCCGTTCGCAAATGACATGCAGGATATGGCTAAGAAAGTATTGTTTTATCAGCCGGGCTGGTATCTGGCGTGGAATGGCATCGCTGAGGAGAATAACACTTTGCTGTCTCTATTTCGGCTGCAACAGGTTGCAAGCTATGCTGTCTTCGATGACGACGACAGGAATAAGTTGGTCCTTTATAATATGGTGCCTCGCGCAGCTATCTCCCCGCCTTTAGGAATCTCTGAATAAATCGAAGAAGGTAAGCCTGAGAACGTTCTGAAAGTGCGCGGCTGGCAGGGATGGGTTTTGCCCCATCCATTTATCTAACATCCCGGCGGCCTGGCCGCTGGCTTACCCCCCCGGCGCGCGCCGCCCACCCGACCCAAAAACTCGAACCGCAATCGATTATCCTGACCCTTGGAACCCCGCTCCCAACCTGACCATCTATCCCCCAGCCCCTGGGCGGCTGTGGCTGTCACCTTGTGCGGCGTCTGCGCCTTTCTCCAGCTTTATTGCACCCAGCCGCTTCTCCCGCTGCTCACGCGTCTCTTCCATGCCTCCAAAACCGGCGCCGGCATGACGGTCTCCGCCGCCACGCTCGGGGTGGCCCTCTCGGCTCCCGTCTTTGGCGCCCTCACTGAGCGGTTGGCCCGCAAGCGCGTCATCGTCGCCTCGATTGTCGGCATCGCCATCCCCACCTTGCTCGCCGCCACCTCCACTTCGCTCGCCCAGCTCATCTTCTGGCGCTTTTTGCAGGGCATCATGGTCCCCGGCATCGTCGCCGTCGTCATCACCTACATTGGCGAGGAGTGGTCCCCTGACCGCGTCGCCCTCATCATGAGCTTTTACGTCAGCGGAACCGCCCTCGGCGGTTTTATCGGCCGCATTTCCGCCGGGATTCTGGCCGATTGGTTCAGTTGGCGGGTCAGTTTCCTCGCCCTCGGCGCCGCCTCGCTCGCCGGAGCCGCCGCCGTCGCTGCCTGGCTGCCCCACGGCCGCCGCCGCCCCGCCCCGCCCGCCGGCCCAGCCACGCAACTCACCTTCTTCTACCAGGTCCAGGGACTTTTCCGCAGCCGCCGCCTCGTCGCCACCTTTGCCGTAGGCTTCAACGTCCTCTTCTCCCTCGTCGGCGTCTTCACCTGGATCACCTTCCACCTCAGCGCCGCCCCCTTTCTGCTCTCCACCACCGCCCTCAGTTCGCTCTTCTTCGTCTATTTGATCGGCCTCATCGTCACCCCCGCCGCCGGCTTCCTCATCACCCGCGTCGGCCTCCGCGCGGGCATCGCCGGCGCCATCTCCTGCTCCATGGCCGGCGTCCTGCTCACCCTCGCCCCATCCCTGCTCGTCGTCATTCTTGGCCTCACCCTGCTTTCCTCAGGCGTCTTCATCGCCCAGACTGCCTCCCAGAGCCATCTCCGCGTCGCCGCCCCACCCGGCGCCCGCGTCACCGCCGCCGGCCTCTACCTCACCTGCTATTACCTCGGCGGAACCGCCGCCGGCGTCGTTCCTGGGGCTTTCTGGGCCATTGGCAAGTGGCCTGCCTGCGTTGCCTTCATCGTCGTCATGCAAGCCGCGGCCCTCGCCATCGCCCTCATCGGCTGGCGCGCCCCCAAACCCGTCTGGCCCGCCCCGCAACAGAATCCATGAACCCCCACCCCGTCAACGCGAATCTAAATCCAAGTGTGCGCATTTCCCTTGCGCATACCTCGCGCGCCGTTCGCCCCCGGTATCGGACCCGCAAACCGGGGCGGTAAACTGCCGAACCTTTCCGGCCGACAAGCGCTAAGAACCCGCAAAGGAGCACGCTTTTGTCCGCACTGCAGTCCGCATCGCCGTCCCTCGCCGGCGCTACGCTCAACAACCCGCAACCCCTCCCCCAGGCGCGCTGGAAGCCCCGCGTCAATCCCTGGCTCATCGCCATGACCGTTGCCCTCGCCGCCTTCATGGAAGTCCTCGACACCTCCATCGCCAACGTCGCTCTGCCCCACATCGCCGGATCCCTCGGCGCCAGCATCAACGAGGGCACCTGGGTCCTCACCAGCTACCTGGTCGCCAACGCCATCGTCCTGCCCATGGGCGCATGGGCCTCCAGCGTCATGGGCCGCCGCAATTTCTTTCTGCTTTGCATCGTCATCTTTACCGTCGCCAGCTTCCTCTGCGGCGCCGCCCCAACCCTCCCTCTCCTGCTCATCTGCCGCATCGTCCAGGGAGCCGGCGGCGGCGGCATGCAGCCCATGGCCCAGGCCATCATGGCCGACTCCTTCGAGCCCCAGAAGCGCGGCCAGGCCTTTGCTCTCTACGGTCTCGTTGCCGTCCTCGCTCCCTCCATCGGACCCACCCTCGGCGGTTGGATCACCGACAATTTCTCCTGGCGCTGGATATTCTTCATCAACATCCCCGTCGGCATTCTCGCCTTCCTCCTGGTCAGCCGCTTGGTCGACGATCCGCCCTGGATCAAGGCCGACATCTCCAAGCTCCGCCACATGGACTATCTCGGCCTCAGCTTCCTCATCCTCGCCATGGGCGGACTCCAGATCATGCTCGACAAGGGCGAGGAGAACGACTGGTTCTCCTCCGGCTTCATCCGCCTCTTCGCCTTCCTGTTCATCTTCGGCATCGCGGGCCTGATCCTCTGGGAGTGGAATCACAAAAGCCCCCTCATCAACCTCAAGCTCTTCCGCTACAAGAACTTCGCCATCTGTTGCTTCCTCATGGCGCTGGTCGGCGGCGTGCTCAACGCCAACACCGTCCTCCAGCCCCAGTTCATGCAGCAACTGCTCGGCTGGACAGCCACCACCGCCGGCCTCGCTCTCACCGCCGGCGGCGTCGCCCTGCTCTTCGTCATGCCCATGGCAGGCTACGCCACCGGAAAGGTCTCCGCCCGCTGGCTGACGGTGGTGGGTTTCATCCTCTTTGTCGTCTCGTTCCGTTATGCGGCCATGGTCACCACCCTCGACATGACCTTTGCCTCCGCCTCCTGGCTGCGTGTCATCCAGATGCTCCCCATCCCCTTCTGCTTCATCTCCATCACCACTGCCGCCTATGTCGGCATGCCCAGGGAGCAGAGCAACCAGGTCGCCGGCCTCATCAACTTCGTCCGCAACATCGGCGGCAGCATCCTCATCGCCCTCACCAACTCCCAGGTCACCAGCCGCGCCACCTGGCACCAGCAGCACCTCCAGAACACCATGACCTCGGCCTCCATTGCCTTCCAGCAGCAGACCCAGGCACTCACCGGCTTTTTCGGCGCCGCCTTCGGCTCGCCCAACGGCAAAGGCATGGCCCTAGCCAGCATTTACAACCAGCTCAACATGCAAGCCCAGATGCAGGGCTACCAGGACGTCTACATGGAGCTCTCCTGGATGTCCGTCGGCCTCGTCGTGCTCGCCTTCCTGCTCAGCAAGAACAAACCCGGAGCGGCTCCCGCCGGCCCCACCGGAATGCACTAAGGAGCGGCTCCAGCTATCGGATCGAGGTGCCCCAGGTTTTAGCCGCCGCGGCGGGGGACCTGGGAAAGCACGGCCCACCCGCCCGGAACTGACAACTGACCACTGACAACTGACCGCTGCTAGAATTCCTGTGGAGCAGCCTTGATGAGCGTGATCGCCCTTTATCCCGGCACCTTTGACCCGCCGACCAACGGACATGTCGACCTGATCCAGCGCGGGGCGAAGCTTTTTGAGCACCTGACGGTGGGGATTCTCAACAATCCGGGCAAGAATCCGCTGTTTACGGTCGAGGAGCGGGTGGAGATGCTCAGGGAATCGACCAGCGCCCTGGACAACGTTTCGGTAGCCACATTTGACGGGCTCATGGTGGACTTTGCGCGGCATCTGGGGGCCAAGGCGGTTTTGCGCGGCATCCGGGCCATCTCCGACTACGAGCACGAGTTTCAGATGGCGCTGATGAACCGCCGCCTGGCCCCGGAGATCGAGACCGTCTTTCTGCAGCCGGCCGGGCGCTACTCATTTATCAGCTCGCGGATGTTGAAAGAAGTGTTCAGCTTTGGCGGCGACGTTACCGGACTGGTTCCACCCAACGTGCTCAAACGGCTGCGCGGGCGAATCAACACGAGCTAGGGGAGTCTCCGATCAAGTCCTTCTTTTGTGGCCGACATTCCCTCACGGGTACTGCTGGCGATATCCCGAATGAGTTTCCGCAGGTTACCGCGAAGCCGTTCTGCGGGAACTTCGCCTTTCAGTTCACGCGGAGTGCAGTTTGCATCGAGTGACGCTTAACTTCCGGTTAGTCCGTCATCCAGGCGTGATGAGCCTGAGAGCGCACGATTCTCCATTTCGATGCCGTTGCCACATCGCACAGGCTTGTTTCGCAATGCGGTCCTCCAAAAGATGACTGACGAGCGGACAGCCCGAAATTGGCGCGCAATGGCGCTTATCTTGTGCTCCTGGCTCATCGCCAAAGTCTTCTCGGATAATAACCGGCTTCGATCAGGCGGCGTATGCTTTCGACGGCGCGTGGATGGTCCTCGCGGTAGGTAACGCTAAACCATGAATCAAGCGTGCGCAAGACTTTCACCCGCGCCTGCCCGGCCACAAGCAATTCGTTCACCGTGCTGGGGATGTAGCATTCCGCCTCCAAGTCCGTGCCATTCAGTTGAAGAAACTTCTGAAAGTGCTCGCGCAGTTCACCAAACACCTGGGGAGTAAAGCCCCACATGTTCATCGAAACCACCTCGTTCCCCGCCAGCCTCGTCTCCTGGCCTTCTGCATCGGTGTTTCTGGCATGCCCGCCATCGCGTTCGATACTTTTCAGTTCAACAATGTTCTCAAGAAAGCCGTTGGCATTCACCTGGCACACCCCGCGCGCCACCGCGCCGAAGTCGGAGAGAGTATTGCGCAGAACGAATCCGACCACCGCATAGTCCGTTGTCCCGGACTGCAAGTGGCGGGCCAGCGCGCGGTAGCTCTCCGCTCCATAAAAATCATCGGAATTGATCACGGCAAAGGGCTCATGAATGGCGTTCGCGGCCATCAGAATGGCGTGCGTCGTGCCCCACGGCTTGGTGCGGCTGGCCGGCACGGGAAGTCCCGGCAGGAGCTTGCCGAGTGTCTGAAAGACGTATTCGACCGCGATGCGCTTGCTAAACCGCGCGCCGACCTTCTGATTGAACGGTTGCTCATTGTCTGGGCGGATGACGAACACGACCTTGCCGAACCCGGCACGGTGGGCGTCATAGATCGAATAGTCGATGATGGTTTCGCCATCGGGTCCAACCGGATCGAATTGTTTCGGGCCGCCGTAACGGCTGCCCATGCCGGCAGCCAGGATGAGAAGTGTTGGGGTGACCATTGGTTTCATCCTTTCCTGGGGTTTAGTCATGCGTGGTTTCTTTGGGCAGGCTGCCGGGCGCGAGCACTCCGAACAGGGCGAGATGGAAGTCATGTGCCTGTTGCACCCGAAGCACAATTATCGGGTGACCCTGGAGCTTTAGCTTCAAGCCATTTCTATGCCGTTCGAGGGTGCGGAGGTTCAGCTCGAAGGTCTTGAGGCGGACGTGATGTTCTGACAGAACAGCGGTTTCCATGGCAAGAAACCCCCAACTGCGGCGAAGCACGGAGCGGAGTGTAACCATGACTGCGCTTCCCGGGCACTCGCTTTGAACGGCAGAATTTTACCACTCCCGAGATGAATATGGGCATCTAACCCCGGCCTGCCCCAGGGCAATCGCATTTGAACCGTTGAGTTGTTTTGAAAGGGCACCCCTTCAGCCGCCATCATCCAGCTTGCTTTGAAAGGGCACGGCCGGGTACCCTCTGGGTGCCGTGCCGCAAAACAGCCAGAAATCTCCTGGGCTTTACAGGTTGCGGAAAAACTCGATCCGGAGGGAGGCGGGGGTTTCAACCCCCGCATAAGGCCAACCGGATCAACGCGTGGTTTAGCCCCGGAGGGACGCTTTTCGACGATTTCGCACGAAATCACGAGTTTTTTCGCAGCCTGTTTTGCGGTTGCCGGGAAATCTGTAAAGATGGAACTGCTATGACAGTTTCAGCTCCTTCTCAAGTGTTTGCCGATCGAATTGGCCGGATCGAAGTATCCGCGACCATGGCTGTGGCCGCCGAGGCCGCCAAGCTGCGCGCTCAAGGCGCTAACCTGGTGGATTTTGGCGCCGGAGAACCGCACTTTCCCACCCCGCGACACATCAAGGACGCGGCTATCGCGGCCATCGACGCCAACTTCACGCGCTATACCGTGGTTCCGGGGATTCCGGACGTGAGGAAGGCGATCGTGGAGCGCCACGCGACCGACTTCGGGTCGGATTACGGGCTGGACGAGGCCATCTTCACCACCGGCGGCAAGCTGGCGCTGTTCAACACCGTCCAGGTGCTGGTGGACCACGGCGACGAGGTGATCCTGCCGGTGCCCTATTGGGTGAGCTTCAAAGACATCATCCAGTACGCCGGCGGCAAGGTGGTGTTTCTGGAGACAAGCGAGGCGGAGAGCTTTCGCATCACGGCCGACGCCATCGAAAAGGCCATCACGGCGAAGACCAAGGCCATCATCCTGAACTCGCCGTCGAACCCGGCCGGTTCGGTGGTCTCCCAGGAGGATCTGGAGCGGATTGTCCAGCTGGCCCACGAACGCGGGATTTTCCTGCTTTTGGACGAGTGCTACGTGTACCTGAACTACGCCGGCAAGCCGGTCTCCGGCGGTTCGTTTACCTGGGCCAAGGAGCACCTGGTCGTTCTGGGCTCGCTATCCAAGACCTATTCCATGACCGGATGGCGGGCGGGGTTTGCGCTGGCCTCGAAGGCAGTGGTGGCTAACCTCAGCAAGCTGCAGTCGCAATCCACGTCGAATGCAGCCAGCATGGTGCAAAAGGCCGCGGTGGCGGCGCTGACCGGCTCGCAGGAGTGCGTGTGCGACTTTCGCGCCGAGTTTATGGAATTGCGGGACTATATGCTGGCCAAGGTGACGGAGATTCCCGGAATTACCTGCACCAGGCCGGAGGGGGCGTTCTACGTTTACCCGAATATCTCCGCGTTTCTGGGCAAGGGGGGCGTGCGCACGGCTACCGAGCTGGCCACGCGGCTGCTGCACGAGGCCCATGTGGTGACGGTGCCCGGCGAGGCGTTTGGGACCGGGGAGCACATCCGCATCTCCTACCCGGTGACGAGGCAGAACATCGACGAGGGGACGCGGCGGATGGGGGAATTCCTGGGGCGGCTGGCGTAGACACGCGGTCCGATGCACGGGGGCCCGGCGGCTTAACGAGGCCGCGGCGGTCACACGAGGTCCCGTGCGCGGGGCCCCGGCCGGCGATTTTGGCCGCGGCGATTGAAAATCCGCTGCTGACCCACCCGCCGGCTGAGCGGCCCTCCGGTAAAAAATGTATCGGAAATCACTGTGCAAACATGGCGTTTGTCGGGTAGGATGTCTCTTCAATGCCGAAGTCAATCGATTTTCGTCCCGTGATTCTCGCTGGAGGCAGCGGTACACGCTTCTGGCCCCGCTCCCGCCGAGCACGCGCCAAGCAGGTGCTGGCGCTGGACGGCGAGCGCTCCATGATTCAACAGACCGTGGAGCGCCTCAAGCCGCTCGCCAAGGTTGACAAGACGTGGGTCATCACCAACGAATATCTGGCCCACGAGATCGCCGATCAGTTGCCGGGTTTGCCCGCCGGACAGATCATCCAGGAACCCGTGGCCCGCAACACGGCGCCTGCTTGCGGACTGGCTGCATTCCTGATCGAGAGAAAGAATCCCGAGGCAGTGCTGGGAATTTTTCCCTCGGACCACGTGATCGCCGACGAACCGCGATTCCTGAAGGCGCTGCAAAAGGGCATCGCCTTGGCCGCCGCCGGCGACAACATGGTGGTGCTGGGCATTGAGCCAGTCCGCGCCGAGACCGGCTACGGCTACATCGAGACCGGGGACTACACCAGGGACGATTCCGCCCTGCATGTGCGCCGGTTCATCGAGAAGCCCAACCAGAACCGGGCCGAGGATTTTGTGGCAGCGGGCAATTACTTCTGGAACTCAGGGATGTTTTTGTGGTCGGCGCGCACGCTGGCCAATGCGGTGCGCGAACACCTGCCGGAGACCGCTCCGCTGCTGGAGGGCATTGCCGCGGCTTACGGCACGCCGGAATTCGAAGAGGTTTTTCACGCCCTCTATCCCAAGTGTGAAAACATTTCCGTGGACTATGCGGTGCTGGAGCCGCGGTCGGCCAAGGGCGAGCACCTTTCCCACCTCTATTGCCTGCCGGCGGAGTTCAGTTGGAACGATCTGGGCTCCTGGGCGTCGCTTTACGAGTACCAGATTGAGACCCGGCTGCTCGGGGACGCGGAGGGCAATGTGTCAGAGACCGGGGGCCACATGGCCATCGATGCAGGCAACAACTACATCTACAGCCCCAAAAAGTTTGTGGCGCTGGTGGGTGTGGAGAACCTGGTGATTGTGGATACCGAGGATGCGCTGCTGATCGCCCACCGCGATCACTCCCAGGATGTGGGAAAGATCGTCAAGGAACTTGGAATCACGGGACGCACGGAGCTGATCTGAGGTGACGGCATGGGTCTCATTTGGTATACAATGTATCTATGAGCGCTACCATCCCCAATGCGACTGCAATGATTCACGTACGCGTGGATCGGAAACTGAAAACCAAAGCGGCTAAGACTCTTGATGCGATGGGGCTAAGCCTTTCTGACGTTGTGCGCCTCCTGCTGAAGCGCATAGCTGTCGAACAGGCGCTTCCCTTCGAGGTACGGGTCCCTAACGCCGTTACCAGGGCAGCGATGGAAGAGGTCCGGCGCGGCGATCTACCTACGGCGTCCAGCGTTGCGGAATTGATGGATCAACTGAATGCGGAAGATTGATTGGACTCGCCAGTTCAAGAGGGATTACAGACGAGTGCAATCCATTCCAAGGTATCGAAGCGATCTTGAGACGGTGCTTCCTGCTGTATTGGACAAGTTGGTGGTTGATCGCGAGCTCGATCCGAAGTTGAAAGATCATTCCCTCACCGGCGAGATGGCCGGCTTTCGAGAGTGTCATTTGAGGCCGGATTTGCTTCTGGTCTATGCGAAAACCGATGATCCTCCCAGCCTGAAGTTAATGCGAATCGGTTCTCACAGTGAACTCTTCTGATTCAATAGATTCCCAGGTCTCAAACTCGAGACCTGGGGCGTCCGGCGACTGGGCTGAGAAGGATGAACTCGCCGGTTTGCGGAGCGGTCTCAGCTCAACTTCCTCACTCGCTTAACGGTTCGGACGACTTGTTCGTTCGGATCGTAAATTGGAACAATCTCGTCGTCCTCTCGACGCTTGTCCTTGGCCCACTTCCTGATAAGCTCCATGACATACGAAGAGCCCTCATCTACTGCCTTCTTCGCCGCGTAACCTGCTATAGCGCTGATCTCAACCTTGTGCTCTTGGATAAGCTGAACAATCAACCGAAGGGGTTCGGCCGCAGCATGGAGTTCTCCAATCAGGAGAGGGCCAACATCGGCACTCTCTGCCGTGAGCATTTCGATATATCCGACATCCACGGCTTTAACGGCACTATCCGCTGCAATGTATTCCTGGAGTTCCGCCTCCTCCTCGCAAGAAAACTGATAGCACTCGACTACGATGCGCGCCGGCCCTGAGACTGGCCTTCGGGGTGGCTGCATGAATGCAACATATCACCATTGCCGAATAGCACCTAACGGATAATTCTGTATCCAAAGAACTTTCAATGATTGAGCGGACTGCCCGGTGCCGGGTGCCCCAGGTCTCGCTTTTGAGACCCGGCAGCCGATTCCACGCTACAATCTTCCCATGAGCCGAAGCGCCCAGGAAATTCTCGAAGATGCCCGCCAATTGCCTCCCGATGAGGTGGACTGGCTGGTTGAGAGCCTTCTCATCAAGGAGCAGAGCGAGCAGCTGGCGGAGATTGAGGCCGCCTGGGACGGCGAGATCAAGCGCCGCCTCGACGAGATCGATTCCGGAGCCGTCAAGACAGTCCCGCTCGAGGATGTGCTTGCCCGCATGGACGCAAGGATCCTTGCCCGGCAGAGGGGATGAAGCGGGCGCACGTTCATCCCGAGGCCGAGGCAGAAGCTGACGCCGCGTTTGAATGGCACTGGGTGCGAAGCGAATCGGCCGCGTTGGGTTTTGATGCGGAACTGAGAGCTGCATTCGGTACCCTGGTGAAATTCCCGCAGATTTGCGCGCCCTATCTGCGAGGGACCCGTCGGGTCATGCTCAATCGGTACCCCTATTTCGTGGTCTTCCGCGAACTTCCACGCGAAATTCAGATCGTCGCCGCAGCCCACGCCAGGCGCCGACCCGGCTACCCGGCCAAGCGCCTTTAGCATGTAGTCTTTCCCGCGCCCTGACCGGCATATATTACCCTATTTTCAGGGAGCACGAAAACTCAACGATGCCTCATCCTCAAATCAAGTTCGGCACAGACGGCTGGCGTGCCGTGATTGCCGACGATTTCACCTTCGCCAATGTGCGCATTGCCGCCGAGGCCGTGGCAGCCTATGTACACTCCCGCAAAGGTACAGCGGAAGAAGACCCCGCCAGGGGTTTGTGCATCGGCTACGACACGCGCTTCGGCTCCAGGGCCTTTGCGCGCGCCTGCGCTGAAGTTGTGGCCGCCACCGGCATTCCGGTGCTGCTGGCCAACGATGTGACGCCCACCCCGGCGCTCAGCTTCGGCGTGCGCGAGCGCGCGGCGGCCGGCGGCATCATGATTACCTCCTCGCACAATCCGGCGCAATGGAACGGGGTCAAGTACAAAGCGTGGTACGGCGGGTCGGGCAAGCCCTCGATCATCGCCGAGATCGAGTCGCGCCTGGGCCAGGCCACCGCCCGTCCCGCGCAGCCCGCCGCAATCGAGGAGGTCGATTTCCTGCCCTCCTACCTCAAAGCCATTGAGAGCTTTACCAGCCTTGACGCGCTCGCAAAATCCGGCATGAAATTCACCATCGACTCGATGTATGGCGCCGGCCGCACCATCATTTCCGACATTTTTACCCGCATCGGCGTAGCCCACGTGCAGATTCGCGGCAACATCGACCCGCTCTTTCCCGGCATCAACCCTGAGCCGATTGAGCCGCACATTCGCGCGCTGGGCGAGGCGGTGGTGGCCAACGGCTGCCACGGCCGGCCTCTGCACCGACGGCGACGCCGACCGCATCGGCGCGACTGACGAGCACGGCGAGTTCGTTGATCCGCACAAGATTTTTTGCGTGCTGCTCAGTTGGGTGCTCAAACGCCACAACGACTGGCCGGGAGCGGTAACGCGCGCCTTCAACACCACCAAGATGCTGGACCGCATCTGTCGTCAAGCACGGCCGCGAGCTGATCGAGCACGGCATAGGATTCAAGTATGTCTGCGACTACATGCTGGAGCGGGAGATTGTGATGGGCGGCGAGGAGTCGGGCGGGATCGGCTTCCAGCGCCATCTGCCGGAGCGCGATGGCCTGCTGAACTCGCTGCTGCTGGCCAACGTGATGGCTGAGGAGGGCAAGACGCTGGGCCAGCTTGTCGCCGATCTGCAAGAGGAGTACGGCGAGCACCAGTACGGCCGCATCGATCTGGACCTCTCCGATGAAATCAAGAACGGCGTCATCGCCCACGCCCTCGCCCTCCAGCCCGGCGATCCGGTCTTCGCCGGAATGCCGATTTATTGCCAGGAGACACTGGACGGCATCAAGTTCTACTTGGACAACCCGGAAGCCACGACCAAGCCGAAGGCCGCCGAAACCTGGCTGCTGCTGCGCGCCAGCGGCACCGAGCCGCTGATGCGCATCTACACCGAGTCGTGCTCGAAGGAGTCTGTTGCCAAACTGCTGGAGTCGGCGCGGGCGTTCGCGCTGGGCGAGTGAGGCCTTCAATTTCGTAGCAACTTTGGCGAAATGTTGCTCTAGTTCAGGAACAACAGGACGGCGCTGCCCGCAGGAATCCGGAGGCGCGGGATTCCATTCCTTACTGCAACGTGCTCGACCACCTTCGGTCTCCATTTTGCGTGTGCCTGGATCTCCGCGCCAGCCAGGGTCACTCCCTCGGTCGAGTCCAGCGCGGGCGCCTGCATTCTCCATGCCGTTGCGGATTGCACGTTGCGCGGCGCGCGGATCGATAAATCGATCGGCTTCAATTCATCCTTGTTGAAAACGGCCACCTTGAAGCCTCGTTTGTGTTTTGCGGCGTAAGCCGTCGCATTCACACCTTCCATGGCCCCATCCACGCGGAGCAAAGTGCCGCCGGCAAACTGATTTGCCAGCAACATGCCATAGAAGACCGGCGTGGCTTTCACTGCGCTTCCTGCTTCGCTGGAGATGGGCGTGTAGAAGCCGCTGCGCACCGTTTGCGGACCCTTCGACGCCTCCATGCCCGGCGTATGATCGCCCAGACCGGCGGTGAGAAAGGCGCTGCCGCCACCGTGCAGGTTGACACCGACGCATCCCAGGCTGGCCAGTTGCAGCATATAGTCCCCCGCCCACAGCCCGGCGGCAAAGGCGTTGCTCATGCCGGGCTTGCCGCCGCGATAGCAGGAGTTCCCCTCGGTCATCCGATACGCCCTTCCGCACGCACGCGCCGCAGCCTCAATCCGCCTGGTCTGGGCAGGAATGTCTGGATTGCCGCCGAGCAGCCGCTCAATCGTCACCCGCGGATCATCAGGCGGGCCCTCCGCATAGTAATGGCCGGTCAATGCCACCACCCGCGCATCAAACTCTGCCGGAAGCGCTGCCGCAAAGCGTGTCACCCAGGCGGAGGAAGCGCCGACGTCGGGTCCGCCGAGGCGAATTCCGGGCACTTTTGCGCCGATGGCCTCGGCAAAGCCCACCCATTCCTTCATGTATTCGGCAAAGCCCCAATCGGGCGGGCGCGTGCCGTTGTTCGCGTCGTGATAGAAATCGGGCTCGTTGCCGATCTGAAAAAACTCCAGGCGGCCGCCCACCGCCTGCGCCACATAAGCCGCTTCTGCCGCAGCCCTCCCCGGCGTGCTGTTGCCGAAGTTGAGACCGTAGATCAGCCGCCAACCCGTTGCTTGCAGAAAACCGGCCAGGGCATCGATCGCTTCCGGGGAGATGGCAAACAACCGGTGCGGCATCCAGTTGGCTGCGAGATTGCCCGCAGGCAAATGCAGCTTCGGTTCCGGCGTAGACGCGTTTGCCTTGAACCAGCAAAACTCGCTGGTATTGCCGCCGACGCGCAAGACTCCTTGCAGGCTCAGAAGACGGAAATACTCAACCAGATCGCGATTGGAAGCGGTGAAAAACTGAGGATCGGTCAATTGCGCCAGCTCATAGCTCAAGCCCGCATAGGTCAACGGGACCTGCGGCGCCCCCGGCTCTTCGCGTAGCGTCAACTCAGCGGAAACAGTCGGCAAAGACTGCGCCTTCGATAGGCTGCAACTGGCTGCAGCCACCGCGGCAGCGCTCGCCTGGAACAGGAAACGGCGTCGGTCCATGGAACGATCTCCTGCGCTTGATCTCAGGTCTTCGACGTGCGGGCTCAGGCCACCACCGCAATCCTGGCCCGCTTGCCCAGCCGGACGACGATGCGCGCGGGTAAGGCGGGCAGCGGAACGAGCGCATTGCCGGCTAATTCGCCGTCGAGCTTGACGGCGTTCTCGGCGATCTTGCGGTTGGCTTCGGCGCCCGATGCGGCAAGACCGAGCTGCACCAGCAGTTTGGGCAGGCGAATCTGGTTTAACTCGGGTCCGGCTACATCGGCATAAGCAATAGCAACTTCTTCGAGGTCTTCGGCGGTTTCCTTCTGCTGAAACATCTTTGCCCAGTTCTCGTCGGCGCTTTGGGCGGCGGCCTCGCCGTGAAAGCCCGCGGTAATCGTCCGCGCCAGACGCTTCTTGGCTTCCATCGGGTGAAGCGCGCCGGTGGCCACCTCAGCTTCGAGCGCGTCCACTTCGGACTGGCGGAGATCGGTGAGGAATACCCAGTACTTCCACATCAGCTCATCACTGATGCTCATCAGCTTGCCGTACATCTCGGCCGGCGGCTCGTTGATGCCGATGGCGTTGCCGAGCGATTTCGACATTTTCTGTACGCCGTCAAGACCCTCGAGAATGGGCGTCATGAGGATGATCTGCGGCTTCTGGCCGTAGTGGCGCTGCAGCTCGCGGCCGCATTGCAGATTGAACTTCTGGTCGGTGCCGCCCAGCTCCACATCACACTCGAGAGCTACCGAGTCGTAGCCCTGCATCACCGGGTAGAGAAGTTCGTGAAGGCTGATGGGCTGCTCGGCCTGGAAACGCTTGTGGAACTCGTCGCGCTCCAGCATCTGCGAGACGGTGAAGTGGGAGGTGACCCGGATGGTGCCCTCATAGCCCAGCTTGCCGAGCCATTCGGAGTTGTAGCGGACCTCGGTTGCCTGCTCGTCAAGGATTTTGAAGACCTGTTGCTTGTAGGTCTCGGCGTTCTCGTCAATTTGTTCTCGAGTCAGGGGCCTGCGAGTGACGTTCCGCCCGGTGGGGTCGCCGATGAGCGAGGTGAAGTCGCCCACGAGGAAGATGACCTGGTGGCCCAATTGCTGGAAATGGCGCAGCTTGCGCATCAGCACCGTGTGGCCCAGGTGCAGGTCGGGCGCGGTGGGGTCGAAGCCGGCTTTGACGCGCAGGGGGCGTCCGGTTTTGCGGCTCTCTTCCAGGCGCTCGCGCAGGTCGCTGATGCGGATGATCTCCGCCGCGCCCTTCTGAAGCAGGTCCATCTGTTGGTCTACGGGTAGAAACTTGCTCATGCCGTCTTTCAGTATAAAGTCGCGGACCTGGGGCGCCTCGGCTACGGCGTTTCCAGCGATGGTTCTCCTTTACTCGCCGCCGGCTTTCTCCGCCAGTGCCTTTTCCATGGCGGCCGGCAGCAGCGGCGATTGCACAGCCCTGGAGAGCTTGTCGGTCATCACCTGCAAGTGATAACCCATCACCGCCAGCGTCATGGCCGCGCCCACGCAATGGCGATAACGTGTAGCCACTGTGAGCAGAAACTTCCAATAACTCCAGCGCTGGCGGCCGAAGACTCCCTGGCGGACAATCGATGTGACAAAGGCGCGCGTATTGGCGCGCGTCAACCACTGCTGCCTCGACGACCGCTCTCCCGGCGCCCGCTTCCCAGACTTCGGATGCGTGCGGCTCAGGTAGAGCTTCACGCGCTCATAATAAGCCGCGCTGGAATATATCCTATTCAGCACCGAGCGGTAACCCTCCATCAGCCGCGCCGCATCCATGTTGGGAAGAAAGTTCAGCTTGTCCCCAGTGTTATCCCCGTGGCCCGCATCGAGAATCCGGCCCTCCTTGCCCAATCGCCGGAACAACTGCGTTCCCGGCATGGCCTGCAGCAGCCCCACCATGGCCAACGGGATGCCGCTCTTCTGGATAAACTCCACCATGCGGTCGAAGATATCGTCGCGATCGGTGTCGAAGCCCAGAATGAAACCGCCCATGACCTGCATTCCATAACTCTGAATGGTAGCCACGCTGTCAAGCAAACTGCGCCGCGTGTTCTGCAGCTTGTTAACGGCGATGAGGCCCGGCTCATCCGGCGTCTCGATCCCCAGAAAGACCGAAATAAATCCGGCATCCTTCATCATTTGCATCAGCTCAGGATCGTCGGCAAGGTTGAGCGAGGCTTCAGTGAGGAAGTCGAAGCTGGTCTTGTATTGGCTGCGCCATCGGGCGAGCGCCACGCATAACTCCTTGGCGCGCGCCTTGTTGCCGATGAAGTTGTCGTCGACGATAAACACCGCCTCGCGCCATCCCGCCGCGTATAACTGGTCCAGCTCGGCAAGTACCTGGGCAACGGCCTTGGTGCGCGGACGCCGGCCGTAGATCTCTATGATGTCGCAGAACTCGCAGTTGAAGGGGCAGCCGCGCGAGTATTGCACGGCCATGGTCGAGTAGCGGTTCATCTTGATCAGGCTCAGGTCGGGCAGCGGGCTGGTTGTCATCTCCGGCCGTTCGGCGGCTTGATAGACGGGCTTGGCCGTGCCTTGCTCCAGGTCCCGAGCCAAGCCGGCAATCAGCGCCTCGGCCTCGCCGATGACCACGTGGTCCGTCTTGAGCTCGGCCGCCGACAGGCTGCTGGCGATGGGGCCGCCGACGACGGTGCGCAGGCCGCGCGCGCGGCAGCGCTCCACGATGGCTGCCAGCGAGTCGCGCTGGATGTGCATGGCGCTCAGCATCACCACGTCGGCCCAGGCCAGGTCGCGGTCGCGGAGGCGCTCCACATTGGTGTCCACGAGGCGCTTTTTCCATGCCGCCGGAAGCAGGGTGGCCACCGTCATGAGCCCCAGCGGAGGCTGCGCCGCCCGCTTGCCCAGAAACTTGAGCGCATGTTTGAAGCTCCAGTAGGTTTCGGGGAATTCCGGATAGATCAACAGGGCGTTCATGGCTCACCTCTTCGCTGAAGCAGGGCATTGGGCGAGCATGGAGCGCGCGGCCTTGTCCTGTTCTGACGCCTGGTTCCTGTGACGCGTCTCCGCGCATCGGAAACCCATGCGGCTGCGCTCGAAACGGCGCACTGCTTCGAAAATAGATTGTTCTCCGAAGTGGACGGAAAGCTGTACAAAAGGGACCGTGTTTGCCGAAAATGGGACGCATTCGCGGCACAGGCACACACGTTTTGCCCCTAACCGCGCCCATGCCCACCTGCCACGGAAGCGCGGATTGCCTTAGACTGGAGGGATGGAAGAGTTCAGTCGTTTACAGCGCCTCCCCCCTTACGTTTTCAATATTACCGGAGAGATGAAGGTTTCCGCGCGTCGGCGCGGGGAAGACATTATCGACTTCGGGATGGGCAATCCCGATGGGGCTACCCCCAAGCACATTGTCGACAAGCTGTTAGAGGCGGCGGTGAAACCCAGCACCCACAGGTACTCGGTTTCGCGCGGGTTGCCGCGGCTGCGCCGGGCCATTACAAACTGGTACAAGGCGCGTTATAACGTGGATTTGGACCCTGAGACGGAGGCCATCGTCACCATCGGGTCCAAGGAGGGAATTGCGCACCTGTGCCTGGCCATCCTGGACTCGCGGGACACGGTTCTGGTGCCGAACCCGAGCTATCCCATTCATATATATGGGCCTGTGATCGCAGGGGCGCACGTGGTGAGCGTGCCGGTACACGACCGCGAACAGTTCCTGGCGCAGCTTGAGGACCTGATTCCGCGGATGGTGCCGCGGCCCAAGGCGCTGATCGTGAATTTTCCGTCGAATCCGACCACGCAATGCGTGGAGCTGCCATTCCTGGCGCGGCTGGTGGAGCTGGCGCGCGAGTATGGGTTCCATTTGATTCAGGACCTGGCCTATGCGGACATCGCCTTCGACGGGTACAAGCCGCCGAGCGTGCTGGAAGTGCCTGGAGCGAAAGAGGTTGCGGTGGAGTTTTTCACGCTGTCAAAGAGTTACAACATGCCGGGGTGGCGGGTGGGGTTCATGGTTGGCAACCCGGTGCTGGTGAGCGCGCTGGCGCGGCTGAAGAGCTACTTCGACTACGGGACCTTCACGCCGATCCAGGTGGCTTCAATTCAGGCGCTTGAGGGGCCGCAGGAGTGCGTAGGCGAGATCTGCGAGAACTACCGGAGCCGGCGCAACGTGCTGGTGGAGGGGCTGAACAAGGCGGGATGGCCGGTGGGGCTGCCGAAGGCTACGATGTTTGTGTGGGCGCAGATTCCGGAACGATACCGGAAAATGGGGTCGCTGGAGTTCTCAAAAGTCCTTTTAAGTGACGCTAAAGTGGCCGTTTCGCCGGGGATCGGGTTTGGAGACTACGGGGACGGACACGTGCGGTTCGCTCTGATCGAGAACGAAGAACGGACAAGGCAGGCGCTCAGGGGGATCAGGCAGATGCTGGCAAGAGGGTAGGTTTGCATCCATCCGGGGAGCTTTGAGCCACCATTTGGCCTTCAAACGACGGGGTCCAGGCCAGCGTTTGTCTTCACATCTTGCGTGACCGGACGGCCTCTTTGGCCTCGGCGTGACCGGAGGCAGGGACCTCGGGAACGTCTGCTTTGGCCACCCCGCCGATGTTCAGCTTCTTCCTCAGCTCCGCATCCATCTTGGTGAACAAGTCCTTATTTTCCTTGAGGAAAGCGCGAGTGTTCTCGCGTCCCTGGCCGATCCGTTCACCCGCATAGCTGTACCATGCGCCGGACTTCTCGACGATGTTGTTGGCCACGGCCAGGTCCAGAACGTCGCCTTCCTTGCTGATCCCCTCGCCGTAGAGAATGTCGAACTCCGCCTCGCGGAAGGGGGCAGCCACCTTGTTCTTGACGATCTTGACCTTGGTGCGCGAGCCGGTCACCACGTCGCCCTCCTTCACTGCGGCGATGCGGCGGATATCAACCCTTACGGAGGAGTAGAACTTGAGCGCCCGGCCGCCGGTGGTGGTCTCTGGGTTGCCGAACATGACGCCGATTTTTTCCCGTATCTGATTGATAAATATGAGTGCGGTGCGGGACTTGGAAACCGTGCCCGTGAGCTTGCGGAGGGCCTGGGACATGAGGCGCGCCTGCAGGCCCATGTGGGATTCGCCCATCTCGCCATCCAACTCCGCCTTCGGCACCAGAGCGGCTACCGAGTCCACTACCAGGACGTCAATGGCCCCGGAGCGGACCAGCGCCTCGGTAATCTCGAGGGCCTGCTCGCCGCTATCCGGTTGAGAAACCAACAGGTTGTCGATGTCCACGCCCAGCTTCTTGGCGTAGGCCGGGTCCAGGGCGTGCTCGGCATCGACAAATGCGGCCAGGCCGCCAAGCCGCTGCGCTTCAGCAATGACCTGCAAGGTAATGGTCGTCTTGCCCGAAGATTCCGGCCCAAAGACCTCAGTCACACGGCCGCGGGGAATGCCGCCTACGCCCAGCGCCGCGTCAAAGCTGATGGAGCCGGTGGAGATGACCGCAATGGGCACCAGCGCCTCCTTGGACCCAAGACGCACAATGGAACCTTTGCCAAACTGTTTTTCGATCTGTGCGAGGGCAATTTCTACGGCTTTGGCGCGGTCGTCGGCGATGGCCATTGGGAGGGCTCCTTAAGATGCTCACCTTGCGCGGGTTCCGCTTTCTCCGGAGGAAATAGCGCGGCGGCTTGAATTGGATTTCGTTGGGATTGTAGCAGGGCTAGACAGACATTGATAGGGGAAAATGGCGAAGAAATGGAGAAGATCGACTGCCCGACGCTAAGGTGTTGGAATGCCTTGGGTTAGGGTTGGTTACCAAAGCCGGGGGTCAGACCGTATAGGCGCCGATGCGGGTTTCGCGGCTGGTGAGGGCGTCCGAGGAGCGGTCAAGGGATTCGTATTCAAGGTCATGGGCTTTGCGGAAGGCGCGGAAGTCGTCTTCGCTGGTCCAGCGGTCGATGGTGAGGTAGGTCAAGGGGATATAGGCGTCGCGCAAGAGCTCTGTTCCCAGATAGTCAGGGGACGTTCGGAAGAGCTGGGCCCAGGCGCCCTGGGGTCCGTAGGCGGCCTCAAAGGCGGAAACCTTTTCCTCGGAGATCTCAAATTGCCAAACGACGACGAACATGCGCGGACTCGATTCTTTGTCTCAAGAATATGGTAACGCAGAAGATAGAGATCAGAGATCAGAGATCAGAGATCAGAGATCAGAGATCAGGGATCAGAGATCAGGGAACAGGGAGTAGGGAGTAGGGACCAGGGAGCAGGGATCGGCGGGGCAGCGAGCGATGCAGCGCACTGTGAAACTTTGTAGTGTTATAAGCGTACAAGCTGTGTAGTGCTATAAGCCTACGAAAAGAAGGAAAATGCCGGCCTTCAGGCCTACAAACGGAAGGGCCTCATGCGAAGCTCGAAAAACGTCCTATTCCATGGGTGCAAAAAACCGCAGAGGGTCCGGCTGGAACCGAACATAAAGCGCGTAAAACAGCTCAGAATTGATGGTTTTTGCCCCGTTTTCGATCGTTTTTGCCCCCCCTTTTTGGAGCCATATATACATAGTTCGGGTACAGATTGCCGTTCAGTCCAGGGCTCCGGTTTCCGGGTCGGGGATGCTCCGGAGCGTCATCGAGTCAGTCAATGGAAGGGCGTATGAGGACTCATCCGGCAGGGCCCGGATTTGGTACGACCGAGGGTCATATGGATGAGCGCTTTGGCCTGTTAACCGGCCAATCAGT
>PLGM01000144.1 GCA_003139795.1 Acidobacteriaceae bacterium
GTGAATGTTCAGCACAGCGGGCAGGATCAGGCGCATCGACTCGGGGAGGGGAATGAAGCCGTGGGCGCGGTAGAAACGCGCTGCCCGGTCGTCGATCGCGTCCACCACAACCATCGAGAAGCCGACAACGGCGGCATTTTGATAGGCCTTGCGCAGCTCGGGCGAAGATACGCCGCGAGACGCAACCCCTCCAGGCGAACATGGCGCGGGCGGCCCGCACCTTGCAGGCGAACCATTCGGGCGCTGCGGCGGTCAGTGGGCGAGGATGGTTTCGTTGCCGAGGATGCGGTAGAGGGTGGAGCGGCTGATGTGGAGCTGGCGGGCGGTGCGGAGCTTGTTGCCGCGGTTGAGGTCGAGTACATACTGCACGTGCTGGCGGATGACGGCATCGAGAGAGAGGCTGCCGGTTGGACTGGAGGAAGGATGCTGCTCGGGCGGGGGTATCTCCTGGCCGGTGGGGAGGGCCAGGTCGTCGGGGCGGATGACGCCATTGACGGCTTCGAGGAGGGCCGTTTCGAGGACCGAGGCCAGTTCGCGCACGTTGCCGGGCCAGTTGTGCTGGAGAAGGCGGGCGAGCGCGCCGGGCCCCAGCAGGACGGGGCGCTGCTGATAGCGGGTGCAGAGGCGGTCGAGCAGGGACTGGGCGAGAGGGGCGATATCTTCGCGGCGCTGGCGCAACGGGGGAATGGCGAAACGGACGGCGGAGAGACGGAAGGCCAGGTCGGGGAGAATGAGTCCCTGGCCGGCCATTTGGCGCAGGGAGGTCTGCGAGGAGGCCAGCACCACGGCGCGGCCGGGGGGGCGGTCCTGCATGGCTTTGAGAACGCCGAGGAGCAGGCCCTGGCCCGGAGGCGCGAGCAGGTCAACGCGATCGAGATAGGTGAAGCCGGCAAGGGTGGCCGGATCGGCGTCGGTGACCAGCCATTCGCGGGCATCGCGGCGCTGAAAGGTGGATGCGGCCAGTGGAGAGCGGCTGAAGAGATAGTGTGCCAGGGTCTGCTTGCCGGAGCCGTGCTCGCCTTCAATGGCGGCCACCTGCACGTGGGGCGCGGCCATATCAGCCTGCATGAGCAACTTGCGCCAGGCGGCGCTGATGCCCACAATCTGCAGGGCGGGCGGCGACTCAATTTCAACGAGGGTGAGGCCGGAGACGGAGGGTTGGGGCTGGAACTGAGCGGCGGTCTGCATGGTTCTCAACGTGCCTCGCCTCCCTGGCCAAATAAGCAGTCAGTGGCCAACAGAAGTCTTATCGGCGGGGGCGCAAAAAACATGAACCGGAGAGATGGAGGCATCTTTGCGGCGCGGGTGGGGAGATGCCTGGTCTTTTTTGGGCCTTTGCGCGGGCTCTACCGGAAGCGTTTGGAGGGCTCGTCGGAGAAAATCTGACCGTCGCGGATATGGACCACGCGATGGGCGAAATCGGCGATGTCGGGCTCGTGGGTGACCACGACGATGGTGTTGCCATGGGCGTGCAAGGTGTCGAAGAGGGCCATGATTTCCAGGCCGGTTTTGGAGTCCAGGTTGCCGGTGGGCTCGTCGGCCAGGATGATGGAGGGGTGGTTGACCAGCGCGCGGGCGATGGCCACGCGCTGGCGCTGTCCGCCGGAGAGCTCGTTGGGCTTGTGGTTCATGCGCGATTCCAGGCCGACGTCGGCGAGCGATTCCTTGGCGCGGGCGATGCGCGCGGCCGCGGGCGTGCCGTTGTAGATCAGCGGCAACTCGACGTTATGCAGGGAAGTGGCGCGGGCCAGCAGGTTGAAGGTCTGAAAGACGAAACCGATCTCCTTGTTGCGGATGCGGGCGAGCTGGTCGTCGTCCAGTTCGCTGACCAACTGGCCGTTGAGCCAGTAGTTGCCCTTGGAAGGGGTATCGAGGCAGCCGATGAGGTTCATCAGCGTGGACTTGCCGGAGCCCGAAGGGCCCATGATGGCCACGTACTCGTTGTGCTTGATGCGCATGGAGATGCCGCGCAGGGCCTGGACCTGCTGCTCCATGCCCATGTCGTAGGTGCGCCACAAATCCTCGAGGACGATGATGTCCCTTTGCGGGCTGGCCGCCAATTGCGCAAGTTGCTCGCTGCCGATGCTTTCCAGAGCCATCCGAATCTCATCCTTTGCCCGTTGGTTGCGTTGCGGTTTTTTCTGTCCGGTGTTGCCCGCCCAGTGCAGTGCAGTCCGGTGCCGGCTGTCTGGGAATTTTGTAAAGCCCGCGTTGGCAAGTCTCCCTGGTTGCGATGGAACTGCGATCAAGAAGACGAGCCGGAAGCGGGTACGGCCGGTTTGGCGGTGTCGCGCTTGACCAGCGAACCACTCTTCAGGGCGCGCAGGGTCTTGAAGGGGCCGGTTACGATCTCCTGCCCTTCGGTGAGACCGGTCAGCACCTCGATGTCGGTGGAGCCGGTGATGCCGGTGGTAACGGGAACGAACTTAGCGCGCAACTTGCCGGTCTTGTCCTTGTCCACCACGTAGACACCTTGCACCGGCGCGCTCTTGGCGGCCGGGGTGGACGAACTGGATGCGGCCTGCACGCCGCCCGGGCCCTTGGGCTTGTCGTCGTTGGGATCGTGCATGGTGAGCGCCTGAATGGGCAGCGAGAGCACATTGGACTTGTGCGCGGTGGTGATCTTGGCGGTGGTGGAGAGTCCGGGGCGCAGGTCGGTTGAGGGGCTGTCGAGCGTGACCACGACCTTGAAGTCCTTGGCCTCTTCGGTGCCGGTGGTGGATTGCGAGGTGGCGACGCCGGTGGAGCGCAGCAGCGCCTGATCGCCGACCAGGGTGACGTGTCCCTTGAAGACCTTGCCGGGAATGGCGTCTACCGTGACTTCGGCGGGCTGGTCGAGCTTTATGTTGACGATGTCGGTCTCGTCCACCTTGACCTCGGCGGTGACCACGCTCATGTCGGCGATGGTCATCAGCGTGGAGCCTTCGGCGTTCTGGATGCCCTCGACCACCGTTTCGCCTTCGCGCATGGGCTCGTTGGTCACGATGCCGTCAAAGGGAGCGATGGCGACCGTGCGGTTGAGCAGGTCCTGGTTGAAGGTAAGGGTGGCCACCTGAGTTCCGAGGTGCCCGCGAGCCGAATCGGTCTGCGCCTTGGCCTGGTTGAGTTGCGCAATGGCCTGCGCCACGGAGGCCACATCCAGGTCGTAGGCGGCCTTCTTGGCGTCGAAATCCTGCTTGGCCATGATGCCGGCCTTGTAGAGGGCCTGGGCGCGATCCCAGTCCAGCTTCTTCTGTTCCAGATCGGCCTTGGCGTGGTCGACGTTGGCCTCGGCGGTCTTTTCCGCAGCAATATAAGAGGCAATGTCAGTCTTGGCGGCGTCGATGGCGGCCTGCTGGCCTTGAACGTTGGCCTCCTGCTGCACGTGCTCGATGGTGGCAACCGTCTCGCCCTTCTTGACCATGTCCCCCTCCTTCACATAGAAGTGGGTGACGCGGCCCATGGCGGTGGCGCCGAGGTTGACGTAGTTCTTGGCCTTGATCTGGCCGGTGCCGCTGACGACCGTGGCCAGGTCCTGCTTTACGATCTTGGCGGTCAGAACCTTGGTGTAGCCAGCCTGCTGCCTGTAGATGAACAAGGCCACAAGCCCGGCGGCCACCACTACGGCGAGAACGATCAAGAGGATCTTTTTCATGTGCGGTTCGTGCTCCAGGTCTCTCCGATTTTAGTTTACGCAATTATTGCCGGTTGAGTTCCCCACGGCTGCCAAATCTGGTCCCGGTGTTGCCACGGCGGCCAACAGGGCGCAACGCAAGCCGGGTGGATTCTCCTTGCGGAAGAGCCGGTTCGCAGGTCCTGAACGAGCTGCGCGGAAGCCGAGGAAACGCCATGGAAGGTCGCATCGAAGGGATTGCGCTTGTTTTTTGGACGGCTGAGCGGCCCGCTGAGTCTCAGAAACTGGCCGGGAAGCCCTCCCATTGGACTGCCTCGGAGTACTTTTCGGCATCGGTCCCTTGAAGAGTGGCATTATTTTTCGTGTTTTGCTACGCTCAGCCCATGCAGATCACCGTCCAACTCCCCGACGACCTGGCCCGGCAGCCCAATCCCGCACGTGCGGCGCTGGAAGCATTTGCCATCGAAGGGTATCGGTCCGGCGCGTTGTCTGCCTATCGGACCCGCCAACTTCTGGGGTTTGAGACTGGCTCCGAGCTGGATGGTTTCCTCAAGGAGCATGAGGTTTGGGACCACGCCTACAGCGTCGAGGACCTCCAGAAGGATCGAGCGGGGTTTGAACGGCGCGGATGATCGTTGTTGCCGATACCTCTCCGTTGAACTATCTGGTTTTGATTGATGAGGTTGGCCTCTTGCCTGCCCTCTTCGGACAGGTATTGCTCCCGCAGGCGGTTTTTCGGGAATTGCAGCACCCCAGGACCATTTTGAAGGTGCGCGAATGGGCAACCCGGCTCCCGGAATGGCTTGAAGTGCGCACGGTAGCATCGGTGGCGAACGGGGCGCTGATGGAATTGGATATCGGAGAACGCGAGGCTATTCAGTTGGCGCTGGAACTGGGCATAGGCACAGTCCTCATTGATGAGACGGACGGACGGCGATTGGCAGAGAAGTTTCATCTGGAAGTACGAGGAACGCTTGGCATACTGGAGCGCGGAGCGAAGTTGGGCAAGACCGACTTTCACCGGGCGTTGAGCAAACTGGAGCAGACCAGTTTTCGACTGTCGCCGGCGGTGCGAGCGGCTTTTTTAAAGCGAAACCGGTAACGGCATACTCACCCCAGCAAGGCTACCCGATGCCGCAGGGAATCGCGCAATTCCCCACCAGATCCACCAATTCCGCGCTTGCCGGCTCACTTTCCGGGTTACCTTGGCGGTGCTTCCGCGTCCAAAGGGCAGCCAACTCCATACGGAATCTTGCCCAGCGCCACTGGGACCCGTAGAATAGAGGTTCGCAGGAGTTTTGAAGGCAATGACGATCAACGGTCGTACCTTTCTGTTTGCCGCACTGGGTTGCGGCCTGGTTTTCACCCCCGCTGCCGGGCTCCTGGCCCAGCAGACGGCCACGCCGCCCGCAGCGGCCCAGCAACAGGGCCAGCCACAGGCTCAGCCGGCCGCCGGACAAAACCAGGGAGCAGGCCAGGAACCGGACCCCCTGAAGCGCGAACGATCCGACAAGGAGAAGTTTGCCGCCCAGAAGGCCGTCCGGCAGGAGTTGAAAGGCGCCTACAAGACCTGGCTCAATCAGGACGTGGTGTGGATCATCTCGGACGAGGAAGCCAAGGCGTTCAAGACGTTGAGCAACGATGAGGAGCGGGATGCCTTCATCGAGCAGTTCTGGCTGCGCCGCAACCCCAGTCCGGACTCCCCGGAGAACGAGTTCCGCGAGGAGCACTACCGGCGCATCGCTTACTCCAACGAGCATTTTGCCGCCGGCAAACCCGGCTGGAAGACTGACCGGGGCCATATCTACATCTCCTTCGGCAAGCCGGATTCGATCGATTCCCATCCCTCCGGGGGCAGCTATCAGCGGCCGATGGATGAGGGAGGCGGCGAGACATCGACCTTCCCCTTTGAAGTTTGGCATTACCGCTATCTGGAAGGCATCGGCGAGAACATCGACCTGGAGTTTGTGGACACCTGCCAGTGCGGCGACTACCACTTCACCATCGACCGCAGCGAGAAGGATGCGCTGTTGCACGTCCCCGGCGCCGGCCAGACGCAATGGGAAGAGATGGGCATGGCCAAGAAGGCCGACCGCTTCAAGGGCGGCCTGGAAAACCTGGGCACCGGCCCGCTGTCGTCGTCGCAGGCGTCAAAGGAGTTCGACCGCATCGAGCTGGCAGCCAAGATATTCGCTCCTCCGCCGATCAAGTTCAGCGACCTGGACAACTTCATCTCCGAGCACAAGCTGCTCGCCGGCCCGGTGTTTCCCTTCGACGTCCGCACCGATTTCGTGAAAGTGACGGATAGCACAGTGCTGGTTCCCATCACCTTGCAGTTGAGGAATCGCGACATCACCTTCGTGACCAAGGACGGCGTGTCAAAGGGATTTGTAAACATCCTGATCAAGGTGACGACCCTGACCCACAAGACGGTGCAGAGCCAGGAAGACACGGTACGGGTGGAGGAGCCGGCCGAACTGCTGGAGAAGACGCTGGACCACAAGTCGGTCTACTGGAAGGCTCTTCCCCTGCTTCCCGGTCTCTATCGGCTGGATATTGCGATCAAGGACGTGAATAACCCGGACCACGTGGGTCTGTTTGGCCATAGTCTCGAGGTGCCCACCTACCACGACGAGAAGCTGGCCACCTCCTCGCTGATTCTCGGCGACGAGATGAACACCGTTTCTTCGCACGATCTGGGCGCCGGCAGCTGCGTCATCGGCAACACACATATTTGTCCGCGCGTGAGCCCCAACGCGGCCACGCCGGTCACGTTCAAGCGCAGCCAGCAACTGAACTTCTGGATGCAGGTGTACAATCTGGGCATCGACGATGCCACCAAGAGCAACCAGGCCACTGTGACCTACCAGATCGTCGATGCGGCAACGAATACGGTGGTTTTTGAAAAGGAGCTAGCCTCGAAAGACCTGGGTGCGCACAGCGACCAGTTAACGGTGGAGAAAACTCTCCCCATGGCCGGCCTGCAGCCAGGAAAATACAAGGTGACGATCAAAATAAATGACACAATCTCGAAACAAGAGATTGCGCAATCGGCGCCTTTTGTCGTGGAATAGTAAGTATCCCCCGCAACAGGGTTACCGGACGCGAGATTCGGAAACCGGAGCAGGAACGATTCGCAAAAGTCTAGCCAGGGACGCCGCCGGGTCACTGATGATGATAATGCGCAGGGTGAATCTCGTTTTTTTCGCAGCGCTGATCGCGGTGGGAAGCGTTCCGGTCAATGGAGCAGCCCCCGGGTCGGTTTCGGGTCAGGTGCGCGATTCGGCGGGAGTGCCGCAGATAGGCGCGGTGGTCCAGTTGCTGCGCCCCGACCTGACGCTGGTGACTAGCGTCTACACCAACGACAAAGGCCACTTCACCATTGCGCCGGTGCTTCCCGGCCGCTATGCGGTCAAGGCTATGGGCACATTCTTTCTGCCTTCGCTGCGCGAAGACGTTCGCGTCCGCACCAGCACCGTGGTGAACCTGACCCTGAACACACTTTACGAAGCGATGCAGTGGCTTCCGTCAGAACCGCGCGCGGTGAATGCACAACAGGACGACTGGGCCTGGACGCTGCGCTCGGCTGCCAACCGCCCCCTTCTTCGCTGGCTTGAAGATGGTCCGCTGGTGGTGGTGTCCGATGGTTCCGGGGCAGCGCCGAAGCTGAAGGCGCGCCTTGTGGCTACCGGGCAGGAGGGAACGTTTGGCGAGAGCGGCGAACGCCTTTCCGCCGCGGTGGAAGAGACACCGGCCAACAGCCGCGAACTGCTGGCGCAGGTGGATTTTGCCCCCGACACGGCCGCGGGCATGGAATCGATGCTGGGCTTCCGCCAGGATCTGGGTTTTGCCGGTTCGATTCAATCGGTGGCTGCCGTTGCCATTCATCCGGAGGTTGAGGACGGCGGGAGCGAAGGGTTTGACGAGGCTGTGATCCGCTCCTGGGAGACCGTGAATCTGGGCGACGAGATCGAGGGGGAGGCGGGCTCGACGCAGGTGGTGGCGCGCTTCGCAGAGCATTCCCCCAACACGGTGGCCGCGGCGCTGCCGTTTGCCACCGTCGGCTGGCGCGAGGGCGACAACACCATTCGCTACCGGATGGCCACCTCCATGCCCGCCTCGCAGAATTCCGACGACACCCAGGCCCAGGCTTGGCTGCCGGCGCTTTCCGTTCGCAATGGGGAGCTGGCTCTGGAGCATGGCCTGCACCAGGAGATAGGCTGGGAGCGGCGCAGCGAGAGGGCCGGCATGACGGTCCTGGTGTACGCCGACCACATCGACAACCCGGTCATCGAAGCCATGGGCCACTTTGCCGCCGGCAGTTTAGCCGCGTCTCCAGTGGCCACCCAGTTGCTTTACGACCCCGCCAGCGGGCTTGTTCGCGCTGCGGGGCCGGGATTCTCAACAGCCGGAATGCTGGCAAGCGCAGAACGCAGTCTTCCCGGTGGAAACCAGATCCGCATCAGCTATGCCAATGGCGATGCGTTGGTGCTGCCGGCGTCCGCAGGAGCCGTGGGGCTGGCCCAGGTGCTTGCCTCGGCCCATCCCCGCCGCGCGCAGTCGTACTCGATCTGGCTCTCCGGCACCCTGGACGGGACTGGAACCCGCTGGCGGGCCAGCTACCGCTGGCAACCCGAAGGTACCGTCACCCCTGTTGCGCCGTTCGCCGCGCAAGCCGCTGAGCCCTACCTGAACCTTCACCTCCGCCAACCCATTCATCTGCGCCGCGAGGGAACAGGCGGCTTTGAAGCGCTGCTCGATGTGCGCAATCTGCTCGCCGAGGGCTACCGGCCCTACCTGCTGAGCGATGGCTCCCTGCTGGTGTTTGCCCAGGACCAGCGCGGCATCAGCGGCGGCCTGGCCTTCAGCTTCTAGACCGCTTTTCCGCCCGTTAGCACTTGCAGGTCCCGTGATCCGAAGGGGAGTGAAAGGGCAGGTTGCCCGTTTTCGCCGCGGCTTTGGAATCCACTCGCGGTCTGTGCTATATTCTTCAAGTGGCAAGAGGAATTTGGCGCCTGCACCAGGCGTGTGCAAAGGTCTTCGCCGCACGGCGAATCCCGATTGTCTGGACGCGTAGCTCAACTGG
>PLGM01000055.1 GCA_003139795.1 Acidobacteriaceae bacterium
TGGGATATCGCGATCTGTGGACCTTGGAGGCAATCCTCAACGACGCTCAGCCTGCCACCGGGCAGGTTGCAGCGTAGTATCATCAACCCAACCGCAGCCAGAACTTTCAACTAGACGCGGGACATCCTCGGGAACACCTCAAGAAACGGAATTTTACGTACGTTAGGTGTAGCGGACTGCATTTGAAAAGCACCGGGGCAGCATTCAAGGGGCTCTACAAACTAGAATGATCTGCGTGTGCGCCGGTCCGGGACATCTTCGAGAAGGCGTGAGCCGCGGGCGTATGATGCCGGCGAGTGACCACTTGGGAGGCTGGCGTGCGATTGCGTGAGTGCTTCACTGTGGTGCTGATGTCGTGTGCGAGCGCTGTAGCATTTGCACAGAGTGCCTCCTCGCGTTGGGCCGGCGAATGGGGCATCTTCAAGCAGATGCCCTCTACAGATGTCCGGCGATTCGAAGGCCATGGGCTTTCCATCAGCGACTGCGCCGAGCAGCACTGTGCTTTCTCTGTTCTGGTGGAGAACAAAATTGGGCACGGCAACGCAACCGGTTTTCTGCAGGTGTATTCCGGCACAGAGGCTGTGGCCCATCTCCTCGTCAGCAAAAAGGAGTACTGCTCCTTGCGGATGACGCTGGACCCGAGGCAGCCTTCGATTAACGTTCGACAAGACGCGGGAGATTGCTCGTATTTTGAAACACCCGGCGCAACCTTCCTGCAGAGTTATGCCTTTCACGCTCGGGAGAGCTATGTCTTCTACGACACTGCGGCCTGCCTTGCTGCGGTTGACCCAGCGATGCTCACTCTATGTACCAGCAAAGAGCTGTTCGAGCAGCAGTCGAAGTGGCAATTGCTGTTTTACAAAGTTGCAGATCTGGGCGAGCAACGCAGCGGGTTGGCGGAGGGGGTGCAGGAGCAGGCCGCCCAAGACAGTCTCATGCAGAACTGCGATAGTGCAGGGCAGGTCGCGGAGTGCCTGACAGATGGCTTTGCACAGTCCACCAACGAACTCGAGGCACGCCAGGCTGCATGGCTGGAGGGAGTGACCGCACCGGGTGACCCAGGCAAGGCTGCACAGGCTGCGGCTGCGATTGCGGGCAGCTATCGACGTAGCTTCCCGAACGGCGATGTGCAAGGAGATGACTTTCTTTCGACAGACACGCTGAAGATTACCGAGCTGCCCAACAACGCGATTCACTACTCGCTGGAGCTGCAGTTCTACAACGGTCACGAATGCTCGCTTGAAGGAACGGCCAACTACAGGCGTGCGGGCTTCTTTGCGGACCAGCAAAAGACCGACCAGCCGAAGTTTCCGCTGTGTGTGTTCGAGATCCTCCCCATGGAGGACGGCGTGAAGTTTGCGGACCCTACCGGCGCCTGCAAGATGATGAGTTGTGGAGAGCGCGGTGGGTACAACGGGGCACAGTTCTCCTTCAAGGATCGCCGGTAACCGAGGCACCGGCGCACTACGTAAATTTCCGTTTCTTGAGGTACCGGAGTCAAAATCAATAGTTTGAACGACTTCAATGGTACCGTTTGCCAAGGTTGTGGATACAAGGTCACCAAGGACGATACACGCGCATATCTGGTCAAGATGGCCCGGAGTCAGATCAAAATCCCCAAGCGATAGAAGCGCATTCAATTCTTCTATTTTGGGGTTGATAATGGACATGTCTAGCCCAAGACGGCAGAGATAACCGTCATTGATAGGTAACGCATTGTTCACCTGCATAACCCCTCCACTTCCCGCCGCCTCCCGCCAAATCCCATCAACGCAGATTTAAGACACTACCATCTCCCTCGACATGCCGCCCAGGATCGCCTATACTAGTGGTCTGTTTCGCGGCTCCCCAAGTGTCGCGCTGTAATCGACCGGGGCATCGAATTCCCAGTTGCTCTTCTTTGCACGTTTTGCAAGGTCTTCCCTAGCCAGGTGCGGGTACTTCTTCATCTTCCAGTTCATACCGCCAGCTCGTGTGGCGGTCAACGGGAACTCTGTTTCCCCTGCTCCGCAAGGCAAAGGAGGAAGGCATGTCAGACCACCAGCCATCGCAGAAAGAGCTGCCAGAGGCTCCGTCAACCGCTAAAACCCCTGCCGGTATTTCCCGTCGCGGCTTTCTGAAGGGCGCGGGCATTACCGCCGCAGGAACTGCCTTGCTCGAAGGCGCTCAAGGATTTTCCCGCGAAGCCGTGGCCTCCACCCCCAAAGGCGTGAAGGAATTCGGCCCCGAGTCCTTTCCCCTCACTCTACACATCAACGGCAAGGAGCACGCTCTGCAAATCGAGCCGCGCACCACTCTGGCCGACGCCCTCCGTATCCAACTCAACATGACAGGCACCAAAGTGAGCTGTGATCGTGGCGTATGCTCCAGTTGCGCTGTCTTGCTCGACAGGATGCCCGTGAATAGCTGCATGACTCTTGCCATCGATGCGGTTGGCCATCGGATCACCACCATCGAAGGCATTTCTGCCGATGAGCAGATGCATCCTGTGCAAGCTGCGTTCGTCCGGCACGACGCCATGCAATGTGGTTTCTGCACTCCGGGCATGGTCATGAGTTGTGTGTCACTGCTGGAGAGGAATCCTCATCCGACAGAAGCCGATGTGCGCTCCGCCGTGTCCGGCAATCTCTGCCGTTGCGGCACTTACCCTAAAGTCTTTGCGGCCACGCTTGACGCCGCCAGTCAGCTCGCAAGCAAGGTGTAGGAGAGAACCTCATGGCGACCGTCATCACGCATTCCCTTGCCGATGCCATCCTCATCGCGCCGGCCGATTCCTCCGGCGCCGCGACGAAAACCGTTAGCATGCCGATCGGCATTCCCGGCTATACCCTGCACAACGAGCAGCGCGCCGTTCCCGCCTCCGAGCCGCCCGTCCTGCCTGTCAATAAGGACCTGGATTTCATCGGCAAATCTGCCGAGCGATGGGATGGCCTTGCCAAGGTCACTGGCCGCGCCCGTTATACCGCCGACGTGCAGTTGCCTGGCATGCTCTATGCCCGCTTCGTCAATGCCTCGCTTCCACACGCAAGGATTCTTTCCATTGACACCTCGGCGGCCGAGAGTCATCCCGGAGTGAAAGGAGTGCACGTCATCGAGTCGCTGCTCGGCGCTGCGGTGCTGCGCGATCCTACACTCGAACGCACGAAATATCCCATCGTTCGCTTCGCCGGACAACCTGTCGCCGCAGTCGCCGCTATCACGCCTCAGGCGGCCGAGGAAGCCGCAGCCAAGGTCAAGGTCAAATACGAGGCCCTGCCCTTCGTGGTCGATGCGGATTTGGCTCGCGAACCCAATGCGCCCTTGGTATTTCCCGGTGCGGCCGACGAGGCAGGAACTGCAGGCGGCGGCGGAAGTGAAGGCGGCATTCCCCAGACCGGCAACATCCACGGCCCCGCGGTGCACAAGAAGGGCGATGCCGAGCAGGGATTCAAAGACGCCGACGTAATCGTGGATGCCCGCTATACCACCCAGGTGCAGACGCACTCCGCGCTCGAAACGCACGGGGTGGTCGCTGATTGGAAGCCCGAGTTACTCACCGTCTACGCATCGACTCAGGGAACCGCCAGCGTTCGCGAGGAGCTTGCCGGCTTCTTCCGTCTTCCCAAATCCCAGGTGCGTGTGATTACCGAATACATGGGGGGCGGCTTCGGCGCCAAGTTTGGCGCAGGCAATCCGGGAGTCGTCGCCGCGACACTCTCCCGCAAAACCGGAGCCCCGGTTCGCCTGATGCTCGACCGACAGGAGGAGCATCTCTCCGTCGGCAATCGCCCCAGCTCCGATCAGCGGCTCCGCATAGGCGCGAAGAAGGATGGCACAATCACCGCCATTCAGCTCATTATTGATTCGGTCCACAACTA
>PLGM01000404.1 GCA_003139795.1 Acidobacteriaceae bacterium
TAAGTGAACAGTATTAGCCCTAGGCGGCTATCAGGACTCGATCGGTACCCAGGCCTCGCCACGGATGATGCCCCCCAGCGGTCTCTGGTGCGGCCGCCTCAGCCAGGTCGGCCAGTCGGACTGGTTCACCTTCCCGGTCCGCGGCAACCGCACCTTCACCGTGGTCACCCAGGCCCTCGATGAGTCCGGCGCCCCCACCGAATCCAAAGCCATGCCCTCCATCGGCGTCTGGGACGCTTTCGACCCCGTCGGCGCAACCACAGTCGGCGCCGCTCCCGGCATGAACGGCCTCGCCATTGGCGAAACCTGGCTCCAGGTCACCTCCCTTGGTGACGACCTGGTCCGCATCGGCATCGCCGATCAGCGCGGCGACGGCCGCCCCGACTACCCCTACAACGGCTGGCTCCTCTACGCCGACACCGTCCAGCCCCAGCGTCTTCCCGCCTCTGGCGGACCCATCGTCATCCACGGCATGGGTTTTCGCCTCGCCGACACGGTCCAGGTTGGCGGCCAGCCCGCCCTCGTCACCAGCATTTCGCCCAACGAGATCACCGCCATCGCCCCTCCCGCCGCTGCCGGCGTCACCGGCTCGGTTAACGTCGAAGTCGACGATTTGCCCGCCTTTTACGCCGCCGCCATCGTCTCCGGCGGCGTCAGTTACGACTCCGGCGCCGGCGACGCGCTCACCCTCCTCACAGCCCCCATGAACACCGTCCCCATCGGCGTGCCCATCCCCTTCACCGTCACCGCCCTGGGTCCCGATCTCACCCCCGCCGGCGGCGTCATCGTCACCTACGCCCTCACCAGCGGCGCCGCCACCCTCGCCTGCGGGCTGCCCGCCTGCTCCGTCACTGCCACCGGCGATGGCCGCGCCTCCATGAACGTCACCGCAACGGGCGGCACATGGTCCATCGTCACCGTCTCGCTCACCAACGGCTCCAACCTCCAGGCCCAGTTCGTCGGCGGCACGCCCCCTGTCCTCTCCGCCCTCACCCCTCTGCAATCCGTTGCCGCCGGCGCCACTATCACCTGGACCGTCCAAGCCCTGGTCCTCAATAACGGCGTTCCCGCCGCCGCCCAATCGGTCGCCTGGCAAACCACCGCCAACGGCTTCACCGTTCAGGGCAGCGCCCCCGCCTCCACCAACTCCAGCGGCATCGCCACCCAGGCCCTCACCGTCGGCCCCCTCGCCGAAGGTCAGCTAGCCACCATCGACGCCTGCCTCAACGGAACCAGCCAGTGCGTCGCCTTCACCGCCATCGGCGCCCGCCCGGAGTATGCCGTCCTCGAAGCCGTCTCCGACGCCACCCAGAGCCTCTCCGTCGAGGGAACACCCGGCCAGATCACCCTCCGCCTCCTCGACATGGACGGCAACCCCATGGCTGCCGGCTCCGTTGCCCTCTACCAGGCCCTTTACGCCTGGGCCCCACCCTGCGCCGCCCACGGCGTCTGTCCCCCCTCCAATCTCCTCGCCTCCCAAACCGCCACCGCCACTTCCGCCCTCGACGGCACCGTCTCCTTCACTCCGGCAACCCTCTCCGGCGTCGCCACCAATCTCTTGGGCCTCGCCGCCTCCGGCAACACCTCCACCATCCCCATCTCCGTCGAACAGCACCCCTAGAAGCCAGCCAGCCGGATACCCCACGCGGCGTGTCCCCGTTTAGCAGCCGGCGCCCCAATTTCGGCGCAGTTTCATCGCGCCTGAAGTGGGATTCCACTTTAGCCGCAAAAATCCGCCGCGGCGGACGGCAAGTGTCGAGCACCCGCCGCGTGGGCAACCGCGTTGAGGATTGCTGCGCTCATGAGGTTTCGGTCAGGGCTTCGGTGCGCTTGCTCATCTTGGCGGTGCGCTGGATTTTGTCCCAGTTGAAGGGTTTGCCGTCGATGGCTCGCTTGAGGGTCTTGAATAAGACGATCGAGAAGACCTGGCGGTAGGCGAAGCGCTGCAGCCAGATGTGGAAGAGAAGCCAGCCGTCGCCCTTGTTGGCGGGATGGCGGCGCTCCAGCGAAAAGGCGATCGAGGAGGTGACGAAGTCGATTAGCAGGAAGGCGCCAAAGTAAGCCAGGAGCTTTTCGAAGCTGGCGGCGGAGGCGGCCAGAGGGTGGTAGTGGCGGTCGACGAAGTAGTTGACCACGCCGGCCAGGAACATGAGGTCGATGAAGGGCGAGACCAGGGGCAGGAACATCTGGAAGATGAGGATGTTGGGCAGGGCGAACAGACCCATGGCCTTGTTGCGGATGAAGGCCATGCGGTGCTTCCAGACGGCCTGCAGGATGCCAAAGGACCAGCGGAAACGCTGGCGCATGAGGCCGCGAGCGTTGACGGGAGCTTCAGTGAAGGCCAGGGAGCGGTCTTCGTAATCGACGCGGAGGCCCTGTTCGAGGAGGTTCATGGTGAGGTCGGCGTCCTCGGCGACGGTGTTGAGGGGATACCCGCCGGCGGCCTTTACGGGGGCGGTGCGCCAGGCGCCGATGGCGCCGGGGACGACGGTGACGACGTGGAACAGGTCAAGGGCTCGGCGCTCGAAGTTCTGGCTGGTGATGTATTCGAGGGCCTGCCAGCGGGTCCAGAGATTGACGCGGTTGCCGACCTTGGCGTTGCCGGCCATGGCGCCGATGCGGGGGTCCTCGAAGTGGGGGATGAGCCTGGAGATGGCGTCGGCGGCGATCACGGTGTCGGCGTCGATGCCGACGTAGACTTCCTCGGATATGCGGTCGAGGGCGAAGTTGAGGGCGGAGGCCTTGCCGCCATTGGGCTTGGAGAAGACCTGGAGGCGGCCGGCGGCGATTTCGGCGGCGTAGGCTTCGCGGACGACGTCGAAGGTGCGGTCCAGGGAGCCGTCGTCGACGACGATGATGTGGAGGTTCTTGTAATCGGAGTTGAGGACGGAGCGGATGGTGCGGACGATGACGGTTTCTTCGTTGAAGGCGGGGATGAGGACGGCGACGCGGGGGTTGTAGCCGGGCGAGGCCTGGGCGTGGGGCTTTCGGAGGCGGTCGATGATGGCGAAGAGGCCCACGACGATGAGGCGGGCGCTCATGAGGATGTCGCCGAGGAAGAAGACCAGCGTGATGAACTTCTGGATGAGGGCGACGGAGGAGAAGGCGACGGAGTCGGGGACGGCGCGGAGGTACTGTCTGAAGGTGAGCTTGGGCATGACCTGGGCGGTGGTCTTGCCCATGAGGGCGGAGACGGGCACGACGGAGTAGCCGCGGGCGCGGAGCGCGTCAATGAGGACGGGGAGGGCGGCAACGGTGGCGGAACGGTCGCCGCCGCCGTCGTGCATGAGGATGATGGAGCCGCGGAATTGCGGCTTGACCTTCATGGTGTCGAGTTGGGCGAGGATGGACTGGGTGATTTCGGCGGGGGACTTGCGGGGATGCTCGTTCCAGTCGTTGGTGTCGAGCTTGCTGCCGATGATCGTGTAGCCGTCATGCTGGATGTGGACGACGGGGGCGGCCTGGTCGTCGGTTTCGGGCTCCTCGTCGATGTCGTAGGGAGGGCGGAAGTAGAGGGGTTGAACGCCGAGCTTGCTGGCGAATAGACGCTCCGTGAGCTTGACCTCAAGGTCCACCTGGCGCTGCGAGATTTCGCTGATGTCGGGATGGGTGTAGGTGTGGTTGCCGATCTCGTTGCCTTCGCGGACGATGCGCTTCATGACGCCGACGTTCTCAGCGGCCTCGGCGCCGATGAGCATGAAGGTGCCTTTGACGTTTTTCTGTTTGAGGACGTCGAGGATTTTCGGGGTCCACTTGGGGTCGGGGCCGTCGTCGAAGGAGATGGCGACTTCGTTGGAGTGATAGCCGTATTGCTCGATGGTGTACGTGCGGGGATAGACGTCCATGTGCTCATCGACGATGAGCTTCTTGCGGGGATCGGTTTCGTCGCTATCGAGTTCGACGGTGCGCTTGCCGGGCTGGGGCAGGCCGGTGACGCGGATGATGTCGCCGTCGCCCTCGTTGTCCACATCGTGGCCGGGCTGGACGGAGCCGAGAGCCTGGAGGGACTCGGGGGCGGTGGGCTTGTCCCAGACATTCCAGAGGGAGCCGTCTTCCTCGCCCAGGCGCCAGAGAGCGAATGTGGAGAGGCCGAGGCCGCGGGCGGCGCGCAGTTCGTTAAGGAGGGTGACGCCATCGAGGAACCAGACGACGTGGCGCTGGTTCAAGTCCTCGTCGATGTACTCGAAGTGGGGATTGAGAGTGTCGTAATCGAGGTCCAGGTCGGCGTCGGCGTCGGAGGCGCGCTGCCATACGTCGGAGACGTGCAGATCTTCGGTGTCGAGGACGCGGGGCTTGGGATGCTTTTTGTCTTTTGGGTTGGGAATGGAGAGGGTCCAGTCGTAGCCGTAATTGGCGACGGCGCAGATGAGCTTTTCCTTGGGAACGATCTTGAGGACACGGGTGAGGTTGCCGACGAACCACTCCTGGCTGGCGATGGGACCGGGATCGCTGGTGGTCTGGTGCTGGTCGTAGTTCATCAGGATGATGCCGTCGGAGTTGGCGGCAATCCGGGTGAAGTCGGCGTCGGAGGAGGCGACCGCAGTATTGACATAGAGGCGGAGGTTGCGCGGGTGCAGATCGGCGTAGAGCTCCTGGATGAAGGTGAGGTAGGCCTGGGTGGCGTTGTCGGGGAGGCTTTCAAAGTCGAGCGAAAGGCCGCGATAGACCGGATATGCGGAGAAAAGGCGAACAATCTGCTGGCGGAGCGCGGCGCGCTTGGCGGAGTCCTGGAGGACGGCGCCTAAGCCGGAGTCCCAGCTCTGGGTGCTGGGGTTGAAGTTGTTGAGGTGGGGAAAGATTTCGGTATCTTCCCGGGCGGCCTGGATGACGCGTTTGACCCGGTCCGAGTCGTCGGGGTCGTGAACGGTGGGGCCATCGACGACGGGATACTCGCGGTGGCTGTCGTTGTTGGTGGCCATCAGCGTTCCCTGCGGAGCGCCGGCGTGGAGCCATTGGGGGAAGAGCAGATCGATCTGGTGAACGTGCTCTTTGAAGGAGGAGTAGCTGGCCGGGTCGTCCTCGACGTAATAGGCGGCGCGCAGACCTTCGCCGGAGTTCAGGGGGATTTCAGAGGGCTTGCGGCTCGTCTTGCGGCGGGCGGGGCGCGGGTTCCTGGCGCCACGCAGGAGGGGTTCGGGCAGGGCTTTGTAGTTGTGCTTGGGGACGGGCAGCAGCAGCTCAGGCAAGTGCTGATTGCGGAGGACGTTGAAGATGAAAACGGCCAGAACGAGCGTGGAGAGGACGGCGGTTGCGTCGAGGATGCGGCGCAGGCGCTTCCAACGCTTTCGTTGGGGGTCGAAAAATATCTGCTTATCCGGCATCGACGGTCTTGTTTCCACCTGGGCGAAAACCGTGGAAACGGTCTACGCTATACAGTACGAATCGTATGGAAGCTGACCCCGAGAGTCAATCGACGGCGTGGCGCCGCAGAATTGGTGCACCGTTGAGCGTGGCGCTGGCGCTGGCCGGCGGCGCGTGGCTGCGCTTGTGGATGCTGAAGGCGTTCCCGCAGGTGAATGGAGATACGCTGGTTTACGGCAACTTGGCCAAGAACCTCTTGCTGCACGGGCGGTTTGCGCTCACGGACGGCAGCGGGGTGCTGCACGAGACGCTGATCCGGCTGCCGGGGTATCCGCTGTTTGTGGCCCTGTGTTTCCGGCTGTTTGGCGTGGACAACTACAACGCGGTGGCCTACGCGCAGATTGGGCTGGAGCTGGCGGGGTGTTTGCTGCTGGCGGGGTTTGCGCGGCGGATCGCGTCGCCGGCACTCGGGCGGGGAGCTGCGCTTTGCACGCTCTGGCTGGCGGCGCTGTGCCCGTTTACGGCGGTGTATGCGGTGGCGCCGCTTACTGAGACGCCGACGTTGTTTGTGATTGCGCTGGCGCTGTGGGCGCTGGCGCGGTTCGATGCGCGGCCGGGGTGGGGGAGTGCGCTCGCGTTTACGTTTGCGGTGAGCTTTGCGGCGCTGCTCAGGCCGGATGGGGCGCTGGTGGGCGTGGCGCTGGCGCCGGCGCTGGTGATGGGACTGCGGCGGTCTGCCGTTCCTACGGGAAAGCTGGCCCGCATGGGGGTGGTTTGCGTCTTGCTGGCGCTGGTTCCGTTCGCGGCGTGGACGGCGAGGAACTGGCGGGTCTTCCACGTCTTCGAGCCGCTGGCGCCGCGGTATGCGACCGACCCCGGCGAGGACATTCATCCCGGCTGGCAACGGTGGGTGAAGACCTGGTGCCTCGATTTCGTTTCCACTTACGACATTTACTGGAATGTGCCGGGCGAGTCGTTCGATGTGGGCAAGCTGCCGGGGCGGGCCTTCGACACGCCGGCTGAATATGCTGAGACGGCCGCTCTGGCTGCCGAGTACAACGACAATGGGCAGGACTTTACGCCGGATATGGATGGGCGGTTTGCGCGGCTGGCCGAGGCGCGTGTGGAAGCGCACCCGCTGCGCTATTATGTCTGGCTGCCGCTGGGGCGGATGGCGGACATGTGGCTCAGGCCGCGCGTCGAAAACCTGCCCATCGACCTGGACTGGTGGGTCTATGCGCATCACAACGCGGAGACCCGGTTCAGCTGGGCTTATGCGGGGCTGAATGCGGCGTACCTGCTGCTGGGGCTGGCGGGCCTGTGTTTCAGGCCGCGGTTCTCCACCCCAGGGACGAAGACCCGTCCCTGGGGACCCCGGTTCTGGGTATGGATGGTGGCGTACATGGCCATGCGGAGTGCGCTGCTGATGACGGTGGAGGCTCCGGAGGCGCGGTATACCCTGGAGTGCTTTCCGATGCTGTTTGCGCTGGGGGGAATTGGGATTTGCGGGATGGTGAGGAAGGTGACAGGGGCCAGGGAACAGGTGAAGAGGGAATAGGACGAGACCTGGGGCGCCCGGCTCCCTTGCGCATAGGGGGAAGATGATGAAGTGGCGCGCGATCGCGGCATTGGGTTTGGCGATCATCGTCAGATTCGCATGGCATGGTTCCGTAGATGTGGGATTCGGCGCCAGCGCATCTAACCTTCGAGCGTATCCGGCCAGCGCCGTCTTGGAACAATGGTCCTTGGCGCTGGGATGGTCCAAGTTTCAGTATCCAGGAATCTGCGATGCAACGTCCTGAAGAGTGCCTGGACACACATTGGTGGTCGGATCATCTCAGGTTCCGGCCTCATCAGGGGCCAACGTGGAATCCACGGCCGCCCCATGCCGGCGTCAAAAAGGAAATGTATCCCTCCCGGCGTTAAACTATTACAATTGGTCGTAATCGCCGGCGGATCCCCAGCCGGCCTCCCCGGTTCACTTGCGGCTGAATGTTCAGGTTGGTGGGCAAGTCCGAAACAGACGCAGGATCCCTGTCAGTTAGGGATCCCTCCACTTCTACAAGCCGGCCGCCCCGGACGAAAGGTGCAGCTATATGCCGCCAGGCCTCGACGCATTGAAGCACATTGTCGTGCTCATGATGGAAAACCGGTCCTTCGACCACATGCTCGGATCGCTGAAGGCGGTAAACCCTCTGATTGATGGAGTGGATGGTACGCAATGGAACCCCGACACCCAGGGGAACCAGGTCTTCGTGCAGCCGCTTGCCGAGTTTCAAAGCCAGCTCGATCCCGACCCCGACCATGCCTTTCCGGCCGTAGACCAGCAGATCTTCAATGGCGACCAGAGCAACCCGCGTGTGGCCAGCATGAAGGGCTTCGTCCAGAACTACTACCTGCAGCAGCAGGACCTGGCGCACTCGCAGAAGATCATGTACTACTTCACCGATGACAAGCTGCCCGTACTTACCGCGCTGGCCAACAATTTTCTGGTCTTCAACCGCTGGTTTGCTTCCATTCCAGGACCGACGCTCTGCAACCGCGCCTTTGCGCACTACGGCACCTCTTTCGGACAGGTGGGCATGAATGTCTTCTACCCGCAAGGCAAGAGCATCTACGAGCGCCTTCAGGACGCCGGCCACACGGCAAAGCTCTATTACTTCGATCAGCAGAGTTCGTCGCTGGAGGTTGTCAATCTCTTGCAGCACCAGCCCCAGCTTTTCGGGACTTACGATCAGTTCATAGCCGATTGCAAATCCGGCACTTTGTCCGACTACAGTTTCATCGAGCCGAACTACTCCGATCACGATAACGATGACGGCTCGCAGCTGGCTTCCGACCAGCATCCGGACCACAACGTCCAGGCCGGCGAACTCTTCATTGCCTCGGTCTACAACGCAATCCAGTCAAACCCCAACCTCTGGGCAAGCACCGCGCTGCTGGTGGTCTATGACGAACACGGCGGCATCTTCGATCATGTTCCGCCGCCTGCCTGCACGCCCGACGGCCACTCCGCCGGCCCCGCCGACACCGGCCTGAACTACACCTTCAACTTTGACCGCTTGGGTGTCCGCGTCCCCGCAATCCTCATCTCCCCGTGGGTCCCCAAAGGCGCCGTCGTCGGCACGGACAGGGTCTTTGAGCACGCGTCCATCCCCGCCACCGTCACCAACCATTTCATCGGCCCCTATCCCGCGGCCACACCGCGCGAACAGGCCGCTCAGACCTTTCTCGATCTGCTCTCGCTCCCCGCCATGCGCACCGACAGCGTGGTCTTCAGCACATAACTCCAGGAGACGATTCCCATGAACGACGCTGCACCCAGGACGAGCAAAGCCACAAAACGCAAACGGGGAGCCATCGACAAGAGCGCGCCCCTGCCCCCTGGCGATTACACGTCCATCCGGGTCCCAATCCCTCCAACCTCCGCCTTCAACAAGAACCGGCCCGTCGGGTGCCTCATCCAGGCCCAGTTGCAACACATGTATCACGCCGAGAGCGCCCGCCTTCCCAAAGAGGAGCGCGATGGCCGCCGCCCGGAAGACATCCACACCGAAGCCGAAGCCGCATCCTACATCGCCGCAATCACCAAGCTTCTTCACCCGCAACGCCGCAAGAGATCCAGGCCACGGCCAACCAGCTAGGGGGATATGTGCGCAAACTGCCCATCATCATCGCGCTTCTGCTCTTGCCAATAAGCGCGGCGCGCGCCCAGGAGAGCCAGACACACGCCGACTTCCGCGGCGAAGCCACGCGCTTCAAGCTAAGCTGCGAGGACTTCTCGCTCAAGAAGATCCCAGGGTGTGCCGACCTGCTCTTCACCGATCATCCGCTGCATATCGCCGTCGGCAGCATCGCCCCGCAAAATGGATTCGGCGCCGGCGGTGCCTATGTCGGCCACTACACACCCAATGAACTCTGGCGCGCCAGCTGGGACGCCGACGCCATCGCCTCCGAAAACGCCTCCTGGCGCGCCGGCTTCTATTACAAGGCTATCCACACGCCCATCGAGAAATTCAAAGTCATCACCACCTCTGCGGGTCCAGCGCCTAAGTCGAACCTCAGCGTCCATCCCTACACAGTCTTCAATGTCTTCGCGCAATCCATCTCGCTCGATCAGTTATTCTTCTACGGCCTCGGCCCCAACTCGCTCCAGGCCAACGCTTCCGTCTTCAGCATGCGCCAGACCATCGCCGGCGCCAACGCCATTGTCCCCGTCCTCCACAGCCTCAACGCTTCCCTCCTCGGCGAAGTCAACGGGCGCTTTGTCGACCTGCAGGGAAACCACCACGAGTCCAGCCCGTCCATCGAGCAGGTTTTCACTGAAGCCACTGCCCCCGGACTAACCACCCAGCCGGCGTTTGCCCAACTCGGTGAAGGTGTCCGCCTGGAGCCGACGCTCTTCAACGATCATCTGCAACTTGACTACCTGGCGCAGTTTCAGCAGTTTGTCGCGCCGTCGGACGCGCACTACTCCTTCCGCCGCTTCACCGCCGGCCTCGATCACACCATCCCGCTCTACCGCAACTCCGGATCCTACGGCCCCAAACCAACCAACGGCCCCGACGAGTGCGCCGCTTCCCTGGGAGCTACCAAGTGCGCTGCCATCCAGCGCAATCGCGAAGGCTCACTCGAACTGCGGCTGCTCATCACGGAGTCCATCGCTTCGGCGGGCAGCGTTGTCCCCTTCTACTTCCAGCCAACCCTTGGCGGATCTGACATCAACGGCAATCCCTGGCTCTCCAGTTACAACGACTATCGCTTCCGCGCGCCCAATGCCCTCTTGCTGCGCGAAGCCTTTGAGCACTCCATCTGGGGACCCATCGGCTTCGCCTTCTCCGCTGACCAGGGCAAAGTCGCGCTCACGCGCAACGATGTTGACTTCAATCAGCTTGCCCACAGCTTCTCCGTCGGGCTTACGCTGCGCGCAGGAGGTCTTCCGGCGCTCTCTTTCGCTTTCGCCTGGGGTGGCCCCGAGGGCACACACACCATTGCCAACGTCAACACATCACTTCTGGGAGGATCGACCCGTCCCTCGCTCTTTTGATTCGCAGTCACCCTCCTCGTGCGACCCTTGTAAGTGCCGCATCTTGACGTTACAAACCAGGCAATTCAGGCTGCTCCGGATGCCCTTCCGCGATTGTTCCACGCGACAGTGCATAAGAAACCATTTCTCCCCATGGGATTCGTCCCGGCAGGCGCCCAGCGTCTCTCTCTAAAAAATCACAAGGGCCGGATTCCACCCGAACCTCACCCACAATCCGTAAACTGACCGCAAGGACCACGGATCCGTACCGGCAAAACGCCCATCTCATGAACTGAGCCAGACGCGCACTTTGCTCGTGGCTGAAGTGATACATTACGCCGACGGTAAGGCCCTGGGGGTCTAGAAATCCGGCGTGCGCGGTCCTTGCCGGAACCGGCTCATGGATCGCATTTGGGTGTGCCCATATCCCTGACAGGCGCGGGCTGCCGGTGAAGGGGATAGGATAAAGCCTGCAGTTTCCGGCCTTGACTGAGCTGCAAAGGCTCGGTTCGGCCCGGTGAGGCTCTTGCGGCCCACGTGTCTGGAGGGGAAAGCCACACGTGGACTTCACGTCGGAATGGAAGCTGGAATCGCTTGCCTGCTCCGTCTTCCCCGCGGCCGACCCGGCTTGAAGTGCCTGCTCATATATCTGTAGCAAGTGGCGATTGTTGGCACCGGGGACGATAGCGGGTCTCATAAGTCCGGCGCGCCCGGACGCCCGAAGAATCGATCAAGAGAAACAGCATCGTAGCAGTTTCCGGTCTCTGCACATCGAGCTGCTGCTCTCGCCAGCAGATGAGCAGGCGTGGCAACCGGGCTAACCATTGGCCCGCGGGCTATGATAATATCTGAGTAATCCGATGGCCGCTCCGGCGTGGCTTTGTCGTTCACATTCACCAGCCTCGCCATCGAGATTCCGAATAGGTATATATCCTGAATCAAAGTGTCAATTTGCTTCATAGCATTCGCCCAGGGGAAAGTGCCGGTATGAAGTCTTTGCGCATCCTAGTCGTCGGTCAAACGCCTCCGCCTTACGGTGGGCAGGCTGTGATGATTCAGCTTCTGCTCGAGGGCGCGTATACGGATATAGAACTGGTTCATGTGCGGATGAACTTTTCCCAGGAATTGGATTCAGCAGGCAAGTTCAGACTTGCAAAGGTGTTTGAGCTGTTCAGAGTCGTAATCGCTATTTACCGGACCAAATTCAAGTTTCATCCCGAAGTTTTGTACTACCCGCCGGCTGGACCCCACCTCTTCCCCGTTCTCAGAGACGTAGTTATTCTGGGATTGACACGATGGCTCTTTCGAACAACAGTTTTTCACTTCCATGCAAGTAACCTTTCAGAGTTTTTCCAGGGAATGACTCCTCTACTGCGGAAGCCTTTCCAAATTGCCTTTGCAAGGCCGGACCTGGCTATTCAGATCTCAAGTAAAGCGCCAGCGGACGGCCGAAATCTAGGTTGCAAACGAGAGATTATAGTCCCGAATGGAATACCGGACGATGCAGGTGAATACATTGCGCGATCGATTCACGCGGGCTCGCGAATTAAGTTATTGTTTGTCGCTTTGCTTTGTGAAGGCAAGGGTGTGCTGGTAGCAATTCAAGCGGTGCAGGATTTAATGAGGGCGGGGGCGGATATTGAATTGACCTGCCTCGGAAAATGGGAGTCGCGCGAGTTTGAGGGGCGTGCGGCCGCTTTGATTGAGCAGCAGTTCAGGCCGCGATTCAACTTCCCCGGAGTCGTGATAGGGGCGGAGAAGTGGGAATACTACCGCGATGCGCACATTTTTCTTTACCCAAGTTTTGTGGCATACGACACGTTTCCTGTAGTACTTCTGGAAGCCATGTGCTTTAGTTTACCGATAGTATCGACTACCTGGCACGGGATTCCTGATTTGGTTGAAGAAGGCAGCTGCGCATTTCTCTGTCAACCCAGGGATGTTGAATGCTGCCGGGAAGCCTTGCGGATATTGATCTCAGACTCTTCCCTTCGCAACAACATGGGAAAGCATTCACGGGAGAGATTTCTACGCCATTTCACAGTAGAACAGTACCGTAGAGCGATGGAAAGAGCTTTTGCATCTCTGAGAGGATGACGGCGGAATCATGCGAATACTTGTAACTGGGGGTAGCGGCTTTATTGGAACGTATGTCGTTGAGCGCCTGATGGGTGCGCATCCGGATGCAATGATGCTCAACATTGATTGTGTAGAACCGAAGCTGGCCGGGCATGCTCCTTATTGGCGTAAGGGAGATATTCTTGAGAAGGAGGCGCTTCGTGATCTCGTAAAGGAATTCCGCCCTGCAATTGTCATTCACATGGCGGCGCGCACAGATCCCGATGGGCTGACGCTCAGTGACTATCGCGTCAACACCGAAGGCAGCGCCAATCTTATCGAAGCGATGAAGGAGGCCGGAAGCGTTGAACGGGCTGTTTTCTACTCAAGTCAATATGTGGTGCGTCCTGGCCCGTTAGCGCAGCACGATCGAGACTACCGCCCGGTCAACATCTATGGGGAAAGCAAGAGCATGATGGAGGAAATGGTTCGGCAGGATACAAGTTTCCCGGGTACTTGGACAATTGTCCGACCCACAAATATCTGGGGGCCATGGCATCCTCGCTATGCTCAAGAGTTCTGGCTGGTTGTAAAGAAAGGTCGATACATTCATCCGGGCGGCTCCGCTGTGGTTCGTGCATACGGTTACGTCGAAAATGTCGCGGAATATACCGTTCGGATACTTGATGCGCCTGCCGGGACGGTTTCCGGAAGGACATTTTACGTAGGAGATCCGATTGCGGATATAAAGTTATGGGTTGCCGCATTTTCGAGGGCTCTCACTGGCAAGGAGCCTCGCGTTGTGCCGCGTCCCGTACTGCGCGCAATCGCCTTGGTCGGGGACGCGATTCGCTTGGCGGGATATCCGTTCCCGCTGTTTAGCAGCCGTTACAAGAGCATGACGCAAAGTTATCTGGTCGATATGGAGCCGACATTTTCGACCCTTGGGAAGCCCCCATACTCTCTTGAGGAAGGCGTCAACAAAACAGTCGAATGGCTTAGATCTCTTGGCGGAATATGGGTAAGATGAACCGTGCCCAGAGGGGCAACGGGCGAAGCCATGCGGATAACGCTGCTACGGTGCGGTCGACGGCCAGTTCGCGAGCGCCGTCTCGCGGTGTAATCGCGCCAGCTCCCCGATCCGCCGCAAGGGCCATCCCAAACGCCCGGCGCTATCACCTGCTCCCACTTCCCTCTGCTCAAGATATCCTATGAGAGGGGATGTCAAGACAAAAATTCCCCTCTGCCCCCTTGTAAAGGGAGCCTGTTTGGCTTGCATCCAGCCCGATCTCGGAGTCTCCGAGGTCGTGGGCTAGTCGCGTATTTTTTGAGCGTGACCCAAGCCAGTTGCGGGTTTTGTTTCCTCGGTTTCATGTCGCGATGGTGGCTCGACGCCCTCGGCTCGTGAAGCTGCGCAAGCAGGACGGTTGGCTCCAGATAACATGCCAACCATGATCCTATGTGAG
>PLGM01000177.1 GCA_003139795.1 Acidobacteriaceae bacterium
GAAGCGCGGGGCTAACCACCGCTGTGCCTCCGGCACGATAGAAATCGGAACCAGTCTGGTCAACAAAATGGATTCATGCGATTGCCCTGTTCCGCCGCCCAATCCTTCACTTTGCGGATAAACGTCCGTAGCTCCTTTCCCCTGAAGCGCGGGGCTAACCACCGCTGTGCCTCCGGCACGATAGAAATCGGAACCAGTCTGGTCAACAAAATGGATTCATGCGATTGGCCTGTTCCGCCGCCCAATCCTTTACTTTGCGGATAAACGTCCGTAGTACACTGGTAGAGCCGGAGGAGTGGGCCTGATGCGTCTCATCGTCCCGGTCGCCAAGGGCCCGATGTATTTCTGCTCGTGCAGCAAGTTTCGCGGCCTGCGGCTCGCTTAGCGGCTTCCCGATCTTCAATCTCCCGCAGTCTCCGCTGGATTGGGTCGCGCTTGGCTAGTTCGGTGGTGGCGAGCGCTTCGGCCTTCTTCCACGTCCGGGTCCGGGCAGACATGAAACGGCCCCGGCCAACTTCGTAGATTTAGGGAACCTCTGAACAGGTCCAGCAGGTGAGTAGACCATCCCTCAGGGGCTAAAGCCCACGCTCATTTTGCAGCACTTGCGGCACGACTAAAGTCGTGCCCTTTCAAAACATCGACTTAATCAGAGATTCCCTAGAGGTGTTTCCTGCAATTACACTCTCTCCATAACCGATCGTCCTTGTGGTCACAGGTGGGGGTATGCCGGGTGAATACGCCGATCGTTGTTGTGGTGGGACTTGCCGGTGTGTTCATGCAGTCGCTGTATGCTTTTAGCAGATTTTTAGCAATGCGCACAATGTTTGGAATAAACCGTGTGTTTTCAGCAAAAGGAGAAATCAGCTTGATCCGTATGTCCATTCGAGTCGCCAGCCTAGCCGCGCTGGTTGCGTTTTCGTTGCCCGTCCTGGAGGCGGCCGCTCAGCAGAGTGTGCCTCCCGCGCCCGCGCAAGCGCCTTCAGCGCCAGCGCCTGCCGGAGCGCCCGTGTTTCCCAAGCCGGACCCGGCAAACTTCACTGCCGCATCGCCCACCAAGGAGATCGTCAACGCCTTCCTGCAGATGAGTTGGGGCTATGACGAGCGCCGCGTCTGGCAGGTACAGGACATCCTGAAGACTCAGGTGGAAGGCATCAGCAAAGTCGTCATTTATGTGGGAGACAAGACCGGCACGCAGAAGCCTACGGCGCTGCAGTTCTTTTCTCTTCCCGATGGCAAGCACATCATCGCCGGGGACGAGATTCTTCCGTTTGGGGAGCACCCGTACGCGGAGTATCGGGCGCAACTGCAGCAAAGGGCCGACGGCCCGTATCGCGGTTCGGCTGCCAAGGATCTGGAGCTGGTTGAGTTTGCCGACTTCCAGTGCCCGCACTGCAAGGACGCGCAGGCGAACATGGACAAGCTGGCGGTGGATTTCCCCAAGGCGCGCATCGTGTTTCAGAACTATCCATTGCCTCAGCATCCCGCGGCGGCCAACGCGGCTGCCTATGGTATCTGCGTGACCAAACAGGGGGGCAGCAACGCCTTTTTCACGTTTGCCGCGGCGGTTTTTGACGGACAGGACGGCTTGGCTACCGCGGATGGCGCCACGCTTACCCTGAACAGTGCAGTCACCAAGGCGGGACTGGACCCGGCGAAGATTGCAGCCTGCGCGACGACGCCCGCGACCGTTGCCGCGGTGGAGGCTTCGGTGAGGCTGGCCAAGGATCTGAACGTCAACCAGACTCCGACGCTGGTCGTGAATGGCCGCCAGCTACCTCTCGGCGGTGTTCCCTACGAGACCATCAAGCAGATCGTCCAGTTCCAGGCCAAGCTGGACGGCGTGGCGCAGTAAGACCGTTCGAACCGAAGGCCGGCGAGGAAGACTGAACCTCCAAATGCGGCGCGATCCTCCAACGTGGGATCGCACCGCATTTTGTGGTTTCAGCTTTACAGGCCAGCAATCGTTCGAGGGGCGCGGGAGCTAGCGCGCAGTGGCACTTTTCTCTATCCGCAACATCGGCGAGTGGCCGGCGGCCTGGGTGCCGCGAACGACGTGGGGCGTCATCACGATCAGCAGAGTGGAGTAACTTTTCTGTGTGTCGTTTCCCGTGACGTTGTTGAGGCCGGGAATCTCGCTGAATCCGGGCACGCCGCTGATGGCCCGGCTCTCCTGCTTGTCGAGTTCGCTGACTACTACGACTCCCTCGTCCTGCCTGAGGGTGACCACGCCGGAATAGGCGCGATTGTTGAGAATGGGATTGCCGTTGATGGATGATCCGGCGAGGGCATCGATTTTCAAGTCGATGGTGAGGGCAACGTCGTTGTTGCGCATGACCTTGGGGGTCGCCTTGAGGGTCAGGCCCAAATCCTGATACTCGACCTGGGGAACGTTGGGCACGCTGCCGCCCAATGACCCGAGGAGCGAGGAAAGGCTGCCGGAACTTCCCGCGCCAGTGAGCCCAGGAATATTGGGGATGCTGCCCGACAGGCTGGAGAAGGAAGAGGTCTGGATGGGATAGCGTGTGCCCGAGCGCATGGTCGCGGCCTCGCCGTCGCCGAGGCGCAACTGCATCTCGTCCAGTTCGCGCGAGTCAGAGGAGTTGAGATTGAGGTTTGCCGTGGCGGCGCCGGGAGCCAGCGCGGATGCGGTCAGTCCGCCGCCAAACAGAGCGATGCCGTTGGAGAACAGGGAGCTGGATACCTGGCCGGAGGCGAGCAAAATGCCGAGAATCGCCAGGGTGTCACCTGGAGCGGCCAGGCCCGAGGAGACGATCTGCTGCACCAGGCTCTGGTTGGCGTTGAGGATGGACTGTTCCTCGGCATAGACGTTGAAGGCGGAGAATGTCTGCGGGGGATGGACTCCGGTATTGCGTTCGCCGGTGTGGGCGATCTGGATCAAGCGCACATCGAGCAGCACCTGGCTGCGGCCGTCCAGGAGCTCGCGGATGGTGGCGTTGAAGGCGTTCAGCGTACTTTCCGGGGCGCGGATGGTGATGGTACCCGCCGAAGGATCCAGCGTGGCTTGCGGCAGGTCAAAGACGTTCTTGGCCAGGCTTCCCACCTCGGTCATATCGGTCGAGGTGAGGCCGGGCAGATAGATGGTTTCGAGGTCCAGGCGCAGGAACTGTTTCCGGTTCTCGGCGGTGTCGCGGGCTACCAGCGCGCGGTGCGCGTCCAGGGGGACGTAGAACGTGTTGGTCGCCAGGCTCACCACACGCATGGCCTGCTGGAAGCTGGCGTCATCCACGTCCAGGCGGATCTGCGCAACGTGGACGCTGTCGTCGATGGTGGCTTCGAGCCCGTAGGCCTTGAAGACCTGCTGGATTGCCTGACGCGCGTCGGTGTGGAGGTGGAAGCTTTGCAGGCCGGCAGCGGGGGCAAGCGCCACGGATTCGCCGGCGGTGCTTGCAGACTGCTCGTAGAGGGGACTTGACTGTCCGCGCAGAGCGTCATCGCCGAGTTCATGAAGATGCTCGGTAACCTGGATGTTTCTGGGGTCGAGGGCGAGAGCCTGCTCGAGGGCAGCGCGCTCGGCCGAAGCATCGGAGCGGAGCCGGTCCCTGGCCGCGGCCTGAATCAGCGCCGTTACCGCGTGACTGCGGGCCACATCGGCGGCCAGCGAGTAGTCGGCATTGGAGGGGTCCAGCATGGCCGCCTGCTGAAACCTGCGCATGGCCTCTTCAAACTGCTCCTTTTCGAAGAGCTTGCTTGCTTCAAGGAACAGCTTGACCGCACGGCGGCGATCGCCGCCGCTTGGCGGCGTGGCCGGTTTTGCGCCTTTGTCCGGCGGGCCGGACGGCGGGGCGGTTTGGCCGGCTGGCGCGTTGGGAGCAGGCAAGGACTGCGCGGGCGTGGGCTGGCTGGGCGGGAGGGGGTTTGCCGCCTGGGGCTGGCCCGCGGCGGGGAAGATGGCCAACAGGAGTCCGGCGGTGAAGAAGTTCGTCCCTCGATGCGACGAGGGGTTCCTGGCAGCGATGGTTTGCGAAGGGGGCGATTTCACAGCGCAGTCCGGGTGAGAGCCAGCAGATCGGCCAGCGAAGTGGCGCAGACTTCCGGCTGATGCCGGAGCAGCTCATCGAAGCTGAATTTGCCTGTGGCTACGGCGATCACGGAGAGGAAATTGGCGCGCGCGGCCTCGATGTCGCGTGGGGTGTCGCCGACCACGCAGACGCGAGCCTCGGCGCCGGCCAGCTCTCTGCCCTTGCGGGCAGCCTGGGCGATCAGTTCCGCGCGGACGGGAAAGCGGTCGCTGAAGCCGCCAAAGCGGAACCACTCGCGCAGCCCGGCCTCCTCGATCTTGATCCAGCCGATGGTTTCCAGGTTGCCGGTGGCCACTCCCAACAGCGCGCCCTTGCGCGTCAGGTGGCGCAGCGCGTCTTCCACGCCGGGCATCAGCAACAGTTTCATCTCGCTCCGCTGCTCGGCGACCGCCTGGCGCATGGCCTCAAGAATTGCTCCCAGTTGCGGCTCCAGGATCTCGGCGGGAATCCCTGCCTGGCGGCATGCTTCGCCGAGGATGGCTGTATCCGTGCTGCCGTGGACCGGGATGCCTTCCAGCGTGACCTCGAATCCCGTAACCCGCCGAATGCTGGGGACGAAGGAGTCCATGTGAATGCGGCCGGTGTCGCGCAGCAGCGTACCGTCGATGTCGAACAGATAAGCGTCCTGCGCATCCCAGGCAAAGCCGGGCTCAATGGCGACGCGCGCTTCGTTGGTCGGTGGAGATGTCAGCATGTCCTCAGTAGAATTTTCAGCCTTGGCGGTAGACCGAACGTGCCGCGCTAAGTACAGGACGCTCGCTGCGCGGCGGACGCTTGAGCGTGGCGCGCACCTCGGCCAGATTCAGTCCCAACTCCGCCATGGTGCGGCTGAGCGTGTTGCGGTGCATGCCCAACTCCTCGGCCGCCTTACACTGGTTTCCCCGGTGAGCCACCAATACTTCGCGCAGAAACTGCTTCTTGAATTCGCCCACGGCATCTTCATAGCGAATGCCGCTGGAATGCATTTGCGTGACCAGGCTGTCCAGTTCTCGTCTCACGTCCACCTCTTGCAACTTCAATCGCTTGGCCTAATTCCGTGGGCTGCGCGCAATCAAGATTACGACCTGCCTTGATGGGGATGCAACCAGGCGGGGGTCTCCTCTTCCAGCGTCTTGAGCCCGGCCTGCACGCGCTGCGCCAACTGTTCGGGGCTCATGTGCGTGTAGAGATGACAAACCCCGAAAAACTGCCGAGGCAGTTTGGCCTCCAGCAGCCAATGGGCCTGGGGATAGAAAGCTACCGTCACCAGAATGCACAACGCTACCAGCAGCACTCCCTGGAGGAAACCGAAGACCGCGCCGGCCAGCCGGTCCAGGCAGCCCAATCCCATCCGGTACATGGTCCTGGCCAAAGTGCTCCCGACGATGCCGGCCACGGCCATGACCAGGACCGCAATCAGCAGGAAGCCGATGATATCGGCTACGTATTCCCGGTGCACCATGGGTTGGAACAGCGCCGCAACGCGGGGATAGTTCCATGCCGCCAGCACCAGGCCCAGGATCAGTCCTCCCAGGGAGCAGGCGGAGCGAAAGAAGCCCTGCGACATGCCTCCCAGCACCGAAAACGCCACCACGATCACGATGATCCAATCTACCCACGTCATTTCGTACTCCGGCCGGGCTCAACAGTCCGGTTCTACAAACTGATATCCCGCCCGGTCAAGCGGCGGAATGCTTCAAGATACTTGGCCTGCGTGCGGTGCACAACCTCTTCCGGTAAACCGGGCGCGGGCGCCTGCTTGTTCCAGTGAATGGCTTCAAGGTAATCGCGCACAAACTGCTTGTCGAAGGAGGGCTGCGCGCCACCCGGCTTCCACGCCGCACCTTCCCAGAAGCGCGAGGAGTCCGGCGTCAACACCTCATCGGCAAGGATAATCCCTTCGGCGGTTCTGCCGAACTCAAATTTTGTGTCGGCCAGGATCAACCCGCGGGACTCGGCGTGTTCCACGGCTCTCTGGTAAATGGCCAGCGTCAACCGGCGCAACTCGGCGGCATCGGCCGCGCCCACCAGGGCCTCAGCAGCGGCAAAGGAGATGTTCTCGTCGTGGGCTCCGTCCTGGCTCTTGGTGGCGGGGGTAAAGAGCGGCTCCGGGAGTCGCGAACCATCGAGGAGCCCGGCCGGGAGTGGAATGCCGCAAACGGTTGCGCCCGCCTGGTACTCCTTCCAGCCCGAACCAGCCAGATAGCCGCGGGCGACGCACTCGATGGGGAACATGGTTGCGCGCTTGACGAGCATGGAGCGGCCTTGCAATTGGTCCGCATAGGGCTGGAGCGCGGCGGGGAACCGGGCGACGTCGGCCGTGATGAGGTGGTTGGGAACCAGACCGGCCAGCAATTCGAACCAGAAGAGCGAGATTTGAGTGAGGATTTTGCCCTTGCCCGGAATACCGGTGGCGAGCACGTGGTCGAATGCCGAAATGCGGTCAGTGGCCACCAGGAGCAACGCTCCGTCCACCGCATACAGATCGCGCACTTTGCCCCGGCCAAGCAGGGGCGTTGCGCCCAGATTCGTTGTCAGGAGAGCTGTCACGGGAAGGCCTTTCGTCGGAGGGGACTGAACCTCCGATTTTGCAGCGTGAGCCGCGCTTTGTCAATGTGCAAGCTGGCCATGCCGGTGTCCAATCTTGACCAGCAAGGGCATTGAGAGACGTGCTTAGATCAGCTCACCAAAGGCAAGTGGAAAGATACCACACACCTGTGTGACGGCGGTCACGGACCGCACGTTCCGCATGGGAGACACTCCATTTGTCAACATGGTTCGGAGAGTTGGCAAGTTTACTCTCTTGGAGCCGGGCGACACGGAGCAGCAGTGGAAAGGGGAAGCCGCGGCTAGCTTCGTTTTGTGCAGGGATCACCAGTAGCCGCGCGCTACCGACCTCCAGCGCCGGCTACTGGTCCCCGTTTTATCTTGTTTAACGCAAGCGCCTCCGAAGAGAAGAGATCCTTCGGGGGCGAATTTTTGTCTGAAAATCCAGTTGACCGCGAAGCGCAGGCGTGACGTTGTGCGGCTGAAAGCAGCGGAGCAACTGCTACGCCGTGGCGCGTTGCCGATCGTGGCTGCCCAGGCGAACGCTGACCACCTTGGAGACGCCGGGCTCCTGCATGGTTATGCCGTAGATCATGTCGGCGCACTGCATCATGCGCTTGGAGTGGGTGACGACCAGGAATTGCGTGTCCTTGCTCAAGGTGTGCATCAGGTCGGCGAATCGACCGACGTTGGTCTCGTCCAGCGCGGCGTCTACCTCGTCCAGCGCGCAGAAGGGGCTGGGCTGGAACTGGAAGATGGCCACCAGGAGGGCCAGCGCGGTGAGGGACTTTTCACCACCTGAGAGCAGCAGCACATTCTGCAGTTTCTTGCCCGGCGGCGAGGCCACGATATCGAGGCCGCTTTCGGCCTGGTTCTCCGCGTCGGTGAGGCGCAGGAATGCCTGACCGCCCTGGAACAGCCGCGCAAAGACGCGGGCGAAGTTCTCGTTGATCCTGGCAAAGGCTTCGTCGAATCTGGTGCGTGAGATCAGATCGATCTCCTTGATGGTTTCCTGCGTATTCTCGATCGACTCAATGAGGTCCTTGCGCTGCGTTTCGAGGAATCCGTGGCGCCCGGCGGTCTCCTTGTATTCCTGAAGGGCCATCATGTTGACGGGGCCCATCTGCTCAATGCGCTGGCGCAGGCTGCGGCAGGTCTCCTCCTCGGCGGCGAGAGCCTCGTCTGCCAGGCGCTCGATGTGGCCATCGGCGCGCAATACCTGGGCCTCAACGTTTACCTCGGCAAGGCAGCTTGCCTCCTGATGCTCGAGATCGGAGCGCAGTTTGGCCAACTGGCTGGAATGGGTTGCCCGGTCCTCGCGCAACTGATCCAGAGAGGCACGGCCGGCCTTGAGCTGGGCTTCGATTGCCGACAGTTGGAGGCGCAGAGCCTGAGCCTGGCCGGCAAACGCCTGCGCCAGGGCCAGGGCTTCGGCGCGCACGTCCGCCAGTTCCTTCTGCCGGCCGGCCAGCGCGGCACTCTCGCCGATGCGCTCTTCGCGCTCCGCCTCGGCGGCCACCCGCTGCTGCTCGATGGCCAGCACACGGCGCTCCAGGTCGGCATGGAGCCGGTCAATGCGCTGGAAGGCCGCCTCGGCGCCACGCCGCCGCTCCTCCAGGCCGGCCAGCTCCGCGGTTACCTGTGCCGCCTCCTGCTGCAGGCCTTCGCGGGTCTGACGCAGAAGGGCCAGTTGGGCTTGCAACTCATCGAGGGCGGCCTCGGATTGAGCATGCTCGGCCTCCAGGCGCGCGGTTTCCAGGCTATGCTGGCTGATGGAGTGGCGCTTGGCTTCGCGCGCGTCCTTGTTGCGGGCGGCCTGCGCGGCCCATTCCTGCAGCCTCCGCTCGACGCGCTGTTCCTCGGCCTCCATCTGTTTCAGCGCCGCGCCCTGGTTGGCGGCTTCGGTCTCGGCTTGCCGCCGCTCCGCGCTGCGCATTTCCAGTTGTACCGTCATCTCCTCGATGGTCAGGATCAGCGCCGCTGCTTCCGTTTCCGCCTGCGCCAGGCCAGTCTCCAGCCTGGTCAGACGGCTTTCGGCCTCGCGCAACTCGCGCTTGAGGGCCAGCGGGCCTTCGCTGGCAGGTTTGCCGCCGGTTACCGTCGCATGGTGGAAACATTCGCCCCCAGGAGTGAGAAAAAAGGCGTAGGCGTGCTGCGAAGCCAGACGCAGTGCTTCGGCGGGGTCTTCGACCAGGTAGCTGTGCTTGAGCTTGGGCAGGAGCGATTCCAGCGACCGGCCAAAGCCGTTCAGCACCCGGATCGAGTCCTTGAGCGGGGTCAGGCCGGGGCCAGCGATCGGGTCTGCGTCTTCCTCAAAGAGCGCACCTTGCTCCGCAGGATGAATCAGGAAAGTGGCGCGGCCATCGACGCCGGACTTGAGCAACCGGACGCCCTGCTCGGCAGCCACCCAGCTCTCGACCACCACATAATTCAGTTCTTCGCGCAGGAATTCGTCTACTACGGCTTCATGCGCCCCACTTACCTCGACAAAATCCGCCAGGGTACCAACAGGCGCCATTCCCTGGCCAAGCGCGCCGGGCTTCAAGAGCCGCCGCACGGTGTCGGTGGAGTAGCCGTGATTGCGAATCAGCGCCTGGAGTGAGTCGCGGCGCCCGGCAACGGCAGCCTGTTCGCCGCGCAGCTGGTTGGCGCGCGCGCGTTGCGTGTTCTCCTCGGCGCGCGTTGTTTGCAGGGCATCGCGAAGAGCGTCAATTTCACTCTCCAGCCGCTTCAGCGCGTCGGCCGCGGACGCAAAGCGCAGCCTGGCCTGCCCACCTTCGACGCCCAGGTTTTCCTGCTCGCTCCGCGCCTGGCCCATCTCCGACTCCAACCGCTGGGCCTCACGTTCCAAGGCAGCCAGGCTCTCCTCCGCCTGGGCGGCGTGATTGCGGGCGTTGCCGGACAGAGTGAGCAAATACATGGCGTGGCGGCGGGTGGCTTCCAACTGCCGCTCCGCGGCAAAGACCTCTTCGGCAGCCGTGCGCGCCTCCTGCTGGCGGGCCTCTACCTTTTGGCGAAATGTCCTGGCTTCGCCAGCCGCCGTCTGAAGAAACGCGTGTTGCTGCGCTCGCTCCTCGGCGATCCCGCCCAACTGTGTCCGCGTAACCTCCAGCTCGGCCGCAGCCGAGGAGATCCGTGCCTCCAGGTCGCTTACCCGCTCAGTGTTGGCGCGTTCCCGCGCTGTGGCGCGCTCCAGCTCGACGGCGGCTTCGTTGGCCCGATTTTGCGCCTCCTGGCCCTGACGGTCGAGCTCATAGCCGCGCTCGGTGAGGTTGTGCTGGCTGGCTTCCAAGTCGCCGATCTCCGCGGCTGAGCGGTCGATTCGATCCGTCAGGGCGGCAATCTCCCGCTCCAGGCGGGCCTGCTCGGCGTCCATGAGCGCCATGCGGCTGGCAAGCACCACGCGCAGCCGTCCACGCAACTCGTCGCGAACCGCGGCAAACCGCTCCGCCTTGGCCGCCTGCCGCTTCAGGCTGTTCATCTGCCGCGCGACTTCCTCGAAAATATCGTCCACGCGAGCCAGATTCTGTTTGGCGCTCTCCAGACGCAGCTCTGCCAACCGTTTTTTGGTCTTGAAGCGCGTAATCCCCGCCGCCTCCTCGAGGATGGCCCGGCGGTCATGCGGTTTGGAGCTGAGCAGTTGGCCGATCCGCTCCTGCCCGATGATGGCGTAGCTTTCCGGTCCGAGGCCCGTGCCCATGAAAATGTCCTGAATGTCGCGCAGGCGGCACAGCTTCCCATTCAGGAGGTACTCGCTCTCCCCAGTGCGGAAAAGGCGGCGGGTAATGACGATCTCGCCCTTCTGCGGCGTGCGCTGGAACTTGCGGCGCCGGATTTTGAGCACGACCGCCTGCGGACCCTCGCCTGTGCTCACAGGGTTGGCCTGGTCCGGCCCATCCTCATCGAGGACCTGGCCCGGCTGTTCGGCGGCGATAACCTCCTCGGCCTCGACTGCCCGCTGGCGGCGCACCTCGTCCTCATCCCAGTCGGCCGGGCCGTCCTGCTCGACAACAACCTCCGGCTCTACGGGCACAGGCCCCTCATAGACCTCGGGATCGGCCAGGGTCAGCGTCACCTCGGCCATGCCCAGTGCCTTGCGGTCTCGTGTTCCAGCAAAGATCACGTCCTGCATGTGTGTGCCGCGCAGGGATTTAGCGCTCTGCTCCCCCAGCACCCAGCTCACCCCGTCCAGGATGTTGGACTTGCCGCACCCGTTTGGCCCCACCACCACGGCAATGCCCGCGCCCGGCACGGTCAACTCCGTGCGGTCGCAAAAGCTCTTAAAGCCGAGGATGTGTATCTTTTTTAGTTTCAGCATGTTAACTCCGAGTGGACAGGGCTGTGCGCGGTTTTGATCCAAATGGCGGCCGCAACTTCCAATGCCGCTCAGGTGGGAAAAATATTGCTTCCTGATTACAGACTCTAAGGAGCCGGAGGTGCAGGGTCAACGGCGGCAGGCGGGGTTTTTGTGGATAAGGGAGGCCGGAATTCCTCTTATTGGAAAATCCTCATTAAGTGGTACCTAATTGGGATTTCCAAAGGGGATTTGCAGGGATTTTCCACAGTCTGCCAAGCACGGGCAAGAACTCGTGCTCGTAACCATCGAGCAGCGGAGTATCCCATTTTAAGCGAACGCCAGATTCCCGGTCGACATGGCCTCGAATCGACAAACCGAAGCTAGAAAATACGTTGAGGTCGATATCCAGTTCCTGCGAGACTCTTTTCAGCAAGGGCGCCTGATACTGAATTGGATGGGTTACAAAATACGCGAGGCGCAATTTGCTTTGGTCCGAGCAGGGAGTTGCCATGATAGATCGTGCATGGTTCACAGGTTCTATCCCAGACCGTCGCCGCAAGTAACGCGCAACTCCCTTCTCGCAGAACCGGGATCAGGCTGCTGCCTGTTTAGAAGTATACCAAACTTAGACTTGGAAGTGGCCTTCCTGGCAGGATCATGCAGGGCAATCGCATGAACGTCATGTTGATGAAAACCTCGCCGTCTGCGCCGCCCCTACAGGGCTAACTGGCTATTTCTGGCTCCTTTCCTACCGCTGAAGCGCGGGGCTAACCACCGCTGTGCCTCCGGCACGATAGAAATCGGAACCAGTCTGGTCAACAAAATGGATTCATGCGATTGCCCTGCAGGATCATGGTCTGCGGCGCAGGCCGATCCAGTTAGCTATAACTCTGGGCCGGTAGATGGGGAAGCAGTTTCAGGTGCAGAGAAGGATCCGCGGGGATTTCAGGCTGTTACTGGAATGCAGTCTGAAGCCGGGCGGTTTGCAGCAACGATCTCGCGGACGGCCCAGCCGGCGATGAGCAGACTGGGCGCGAGGGTGGGTGCGGCGTCGCCGAGGGCGGCGAGGGTGGCATAGCGGACTTGCTGGCCGGGTTGAGCCGCACGGGAGACGACGGCACACGGGAAGCCGGGTGGGAGACCCTGCTGGAGCCATTCTTGCGCGAGCAAATGAAGGTCGCGGCCGGGCATGTAGACGACGCGGGTGGAGTCTTCCAGTTCGGGCAGAGGAGACTGGTTGTGCGACTGGGCGTGGTGGCCGGTGGAAAAGATCACGTTCGACGCGCTGTTTCGGTTGGTGAGAGAGCAGCCGACGGCAGCGGCGGCAGCGAAGGCGGCGGTGATTCCGGGGACAATTTCAAAGGGCACACGGGCATCGGCGAGGGCAGCTATCTCTTCGGCGGCGCGGCCGAAGATGAGCGGGTCGCCGCTCTTAAGGCGCACCACGCAGCGATTTGCGCGAGCGTGGCCGATCATGAGCGCGTTGATTTCGTCCTGAGCGATGGTCTTGCTGCCGCAGCGCTTGCCGACGTTGAGAATATCAGCGCCTGGCGAGGCGTGGTCAAGAATTGCCGGCGGGACAAGATCGTCGTGGAGGATGACGTTGGCGGCCCGGATGAGACGCATGGCCTTGATGGTGAGCAGGTCGGGGTCGCCGGGGCCTGCGCCTACCAGATAGACGGTTGCGCTGGAAGGCTGGGGATATTGCAGAGCGCCTTCGAATGACCTCTGTGGAGGGGTGGAGTTGAGATCGAGGATTGCGGTGTGAGCATCGGCAGCCTGCTTCTCCGCGAGCGGCGCGAGGGCCATCAGGCGCGATGGGCAGGAAGTGGACTCGCAGACCTGGCGCTGGGCCAGTTGATGGAGCAGAGATTTCCGGGCCTCGCAGCGGGGGTGCGTTTCGAGAACCTCGCGGCGGAGTTGGCCGAGACTTTCAAGCCAGGCGGCAAGGTTGCCGGGCAGTTGCTCGTCGATTTCGCGGCGGAGGCGCTGGGCGACGGCGGGACTTTCTCCGGAGGTGGAGATGGCGATCTGCAGGGGTCCGCGGCTGACCACCGAACCGAAAAAGAAATCGCAGTGGGGAACGTCGTCGACGCTGTTGCAAAGAATGTTTCGCTCGACAGAGCCGCGATAAACGGCTGAGTTGACTGCAGGCGAGCCGGTGGCGGCGATGGCCATGAAGTTGCCGTCCAGATCGGAGAGCTGGAAACGGCGCTCGATCCATTCGAGTTTGCCGTCAGTGGCCAACTGCCGGATTTCAGGGCGGCCCTGGGGGGCGACGACGCGGAGCTGGAGTCCGGCGCCGAGCAGGCTGGCGATCTTGTCCAGTGCGACATTGCCGGCGCCGACGAGGAGGCAGCGGCGGCCGGTGAGTTTGAGGAAGATCGGCAAGAGGCTCATGGAAGCATTCCCTCGGGGGCTAAGGCCGCGCCCTTTCAAGACATCGCGGCCTGGCATTTGTGGTTTCCCACCCTTTCGCCAGAAAAAGGCGAAAGGATGGGGCACGGGGCATTTGTGGGGCGGGTGAAAGCGGCTAAGGCCGCGCCCTTTCAAAACGAGTTAATCTGCGACGCCGTGCGGGACGGGGCCGGCGGGAACGTCGCGTTCTACGGCCGCTAGAACTTCGCCGGCCAGATGAGCACGGAGCTCGTCATTGGAGTGGCGGCTGAACCAGGCGCGCAGGTTCTCATCGCGCAGACGGGTGGCCAGGTATTGACGGAGCAGGCGCTCGATGGCTTCGGGGACGAGCGGCGCGGGGCAGCGATAGCCAACCGGACGAGCGATTGCAGCGTGAAGGCCCACCGCTCCACCGAGGCAAAAGTAATAGGCGTCGGTGAGCTTGCCATCGTGCTTGATCTTTTTGCCCTCGATGCCAATGTCGGCGACCCAGTGCTGGCCGCAACTGTTGGGGCAGCCGGTTACGTTGAGCTTGAGCTGCTGGTCGAATTCAGGCAGGCGCTCTTCGAGTTCGTCGACCAGCCAGCGGGTGAAGCCTTTGGTTTCAGTGATGGCCAGCTTGCAGAACTCAGTGCCTGTGCAAGCTACGGCGCCGCGCCAGAACGGAGAGCCCTCGACCTGGAGGCCGATGTGACCAAGCTCGCGGACCAACTCGGCGGCCTTGCGGGAGGGAATGTCGATGAACAGAAGGTTCTGGGAGACGGTGGTGCGGAGGGCGCCGCTGCCGAAGCGGTCTGCCAGATCCGCGATGGCTTGCAACTGCTCTCCAGTCAACCGGCCGCGAAGGACCGTGACCCCGACGTAGCTGAGGCCCGGCAGGCGTTGGGGGTGAATGCCGGCATGGTCGCGGAAGACATCGATGGGTGGTTGCTCGGGTGCGGCGGGCAATAGCGCGAAGTCGAGACGGGACTGGAGTTCGGCCAGGAAGCTGCCGGCGGTCCAACCCTCCTTAAGAAAGAGATGTTTGAGGCGGGCGCGGTCGCGGCTTTCGCGCAGGCCCTGCTGGTCGCGGAAGATTTCAGTTACGGCGCGAACCACATGGAGGGCCTGGTCAGGGAGGATAAAGGCATCGAGGCGGACGGCGAGATGCGGGTCGGCGGAGAGACCGCCTCCGACGCGGAGCGAAAAACCGACTTCGCCGTTGTGCTTCACGGCGGTGAGGCCGATGTCGTTGATCTCGGGATAGGCGCACCAGGAGGGGCAGCCGGTGACGGAGATCTTGAATTTGCGCGGCAGGTTATAGAACGCAGAGTTTGCGGTGAGCAGATGTGCAATCTGAGCGGCGAACGGCGAGGCGTCAATGAGCTCATCGGCGGCGACTCCGGCCAGGGGACAGCCGGTCACGTTGCGCACCACGTCGCCGCAGGCTCCCCTGGGCGACAACCCAACCGCGTGAAGCGCGTCAACCACTTCCGGGAGCGATTCGATGGTAAGCCAGTGAAGCTGGATGTTCTGGCGAACCGTGATGTCGGCCAGGTTGCGGGCGTATTTCCGCGTGAGCGAGCCGATGACGCGAAGCTGTTTGGCGGAGACGATGCCGTTGGGGATGGCGATGCGCATCATGAAGTAATCGGAGGCGAGTCCCTCGCCGCCCTTGCCGCCGGTGGCGCCTACCCCGTCACCCTGCGTGTAGATGCCCCACCACTTGAAGTAGTAGGAAGCCCACTCGGGGACGACGCTCGAGCGGCCGGCACGAGCGAAGGCGCGGACCTCGTCGAAGGCTTCCCAGGGGTTCTTTTCGCGCTTCAGGCGTTCAGCACGCTGGGCTTTGGTCTCTTTTATTTCAACAACGTCGGCCATTTTTTCCCTTTTCAGCAGAAACAGAAAGCCCGCGGCAGCGTGGCTGCATCGCGGGCATAAGAAGAAACCGTGGAACTCGATCAGAATTTCAGACCCAGGTCACCCCCGCGCGCGAAGCGGCGTCAAGTGGCGACAACAGTGTCGAATCTGCATAAACCCATGTTAGCCGAGGGCCGCGAAAAAGACAAATACGGTTCCGTAAGTTCGATTTCCGTCCGGATCGAATTCTCGCGAGAGACAGCCTTAGGGAACCTCTGCGCAGGTGCCTGATTTCTAAAGCGAAGAATTGGGCGCTAACGATTTTCAACATTTGGACCAAGAATCGTTGGAAAA
>PLGM01000173.1 GCA_003139795.1 Acidobacteriaceae bacterium
ATCCGGCATTGAAACTCCACGAATAAGGAGATCAGGGTGCCGGCCAGGAGATTGTCCATGCGAAAGACGAAGGAAGTCCTGCGGTTACGCTTTGAGTTGGGTCTCGGGCAGCGCCAGATCGCACGCTGTTGTGGGATGGGGCTGGGCACGGTCCACGAGTATCTGGAACGGGCGACGACGGCTGGGATCGGTTGGCCGTTACCCGAAGGCTTGAGCGAAGAAGAACTGGAAGCCAAGCTGTTTGGCAACCAGCCGATGCGGGCGAAAGCGGTGGAGCAGCGGCCGCAACCGGATTGGAAAACCATTCATGAGCAACTGCAACAGCATCGCCATCTGACCCTGCAGTTAGTGTGGGAAGAATATCGGCAAGCGAATCCCGAAGGGTATCGCTACAGTTGGTTTTGCGAGCGCTATCAGCACTGGCGACGACACTTGGATGTGGTGCTGCGGCAGGAACACAAGGCCGGCGAGAAGATGTTCGTCGACTGGGCTGGGGCGACGATCCCCGTCTATGACGGCACGACAGGGCAAGCCTGGTCAGCATCGTTATTTGTTTCTGTCCTGGGAGCCAGTTCTTACACCTACGCAGAAGCGACTCGCGATCAGCAACTGGAAGCCTGGATTCAGGCGCATATCCACGCGCTGGAGTTTTTCGGCGGAGTCCCGACTCTGGCGGTGCCCGATAACACCAAGACGGCCGTCACCCGAGCTTGCCGCTACGACCCTGATCTGAATCCCACCTACCAAGAGTTCGCGGTGCACTATGGGATGGGAGTGGTGCCAGCCCGGCCGTACAAGCCGCGGGACAAGGCTAAGGCAGAAAGTGGCGTACAAGTCGTTGAACGCTGGATCGTAGCGGCATTACGAAATCGGAAGTTCTTTAGCTTGCCAGAGCTCAACCAGGCGATTCGCGAGCTGCTGGTGCGACTGAACGAGCGCCCTTTCCGCAAGCGGGACGGATCGCGGGCCAGTCTGTTTCACAGCTTAGAGAAGGCAGCTCTGGCACCCTTGCCGGGCGAGCGCTTCGACATGAGCCAGTGGTTGCGTGCCACCGTCAACATCGACTATCACGTCGCCTTTGACGGCAACTTCTACAGTGCGCCGTACACCTTGGTTCAGCAAATCGTGGAGGTTCGCTCCACCCCGACCACCGTAGAGATCTTTCATAAGGGCAATCGGATTGCTTCCCACATACGCTGTCGCGAACGTGGTAAAAGCATCACCCAAAACGAGCACCGCCCCAGGAGTCATCAGGCCCATCTGGAATGGCCGCCTTCGCGCATGGTGAACTGGGCACGCAGCATCGGTCCGAACACGGCGCAGTTGTTCGAGAGAATCCTCAACGAGAAGCCCCACCCGGAGATGGGCTATCGTTCCTGTCTGGGCATCATTCGCTTGGCGCAGCAGTACTCTGCGCAGCGGGTGGAAGCCGCTGCGGAACGGGCATTACTCGCAGGGGCGTGCCGGTATCAGAGCGTAAAATCGATCTTAAAGAACTCGCTCGACGTCCTTCCCTTGTCTCCCCCGCCATCCAACCCTCCGCCCTTGACGCATGACAACATCCGTGGTGCCGAGTACTTCGAGCAAGGAGGGCCAGCCTCATGCTGAACCAACCGATGATGGAGAAACTGCTGGCTATGCGATTGCAGGGCATGGTCGACGCCCTGAAGGCGCAGGAGCAAGATCGAGCGGTCAACGAGCTGAGTTTCCTGGAACGGCTCTCTCTGCTGGTCGATCAACAATGGAACTGGCGCGAGAATCAGGCGCTGGCGCGCAGGCTGAAAGCGGCCAAGCTGCGAGGGCCGGCCTGTGTGGAAGACATCGACTATCGCGCTGTACGTGGCCTGGACAAGTCGGCGATGCGTGCTCTGGCCAAAGACTCAGCCTGGGTTCGCAATCACGAGAACGTTTTCGTATTGGGTCCGACCGATCCTGCGACATTCTGCTGTACCTCGCTAACTCATTGAAAGTAGGATCTGTTGGTCCGCATCATTCCGGGTTCGCGGAACACTCGCCCGACTCTTTATCCTTGCAACTGCCTTCTGCACGGCTGCGCTCTGCACTGCCTCGATGGAAATCTGCCACGGCGCACAAGGCACTACCTGACTTGCCGGAAGCACTTTCTGTCGGATCATACGCCTCACACTGGTTGCGCTTACACCCAAACGAAAAGCGGTTTCCTCCAAGGTCAACATGTTCGTGGTTGTGGCGGTTCGGACATCATAGGCGGGGAGACTGTGATAGTGCCGCAAACTCAACACCCGCTGCTCATTCCAGTTATTGCCTGCTCCCGTCCGCAGTTTTAACCGATTCAGTGTGCCCGCGATCTGCTCGTCGCTGAACTTACCTGCCATCTGCCGCACGATCTCAACCGCCTCGACACTGGTACACCGCCGATGCTTACCCAGTCCGTTTTTCTTGACCCGCAACTCGGAGTGCCGGCCCCCAGCCCAGTGGATCAGCAGCACGATTTCCTTCTTTTCCTGCTCAACGTCGGCGACAATCTCGCGGATCAGAATGCGGACGATTCTCTGCTTCAATCGCATGTCGGTGCTGGGGAAGTTCCATACAGCAGGGAGATCCTGCGCCAAGCTAATGAGGACCTTTTTATCCGGAATCGCCGGAAGCTTTACGCCAAGGTCAAACTGTCGCAGACGATCCTCCAGCTCCCGTACCTTCTCAAGAGCAGCGTTCCAGCGTGCCTCCAACTCGGCCGCGACTAAACGGTTGTCAGGATCGACGGCCTGATACCGTCGGGCGGAAAGCTTCGCTTCATAGCGCGCCTGCTCCAGTTCCAACTCGAGCGTGCTTCGCTGCTCGTGCCGTTGTTGCCGCATCTTCTCGGCCGCTTCCACTGCCGCTTCGACGGCGTTTCCGCCAATGGCACGCAGCAGTTCGTCAGCAACCGCCTGATCGGTTCGCAAGCTGCCAAACGAGATGCACCAGTCCTCGCCGTGGTTGAGATGGGCTCCCTTGCAGTGATACCGAATCACGTTTCGACGGATGCCGCCATAGGAGACAGACAACATCCGACCGCATCGCCGGCAGCGAAGCAGACCGCTCAGCAGAGCCTTTCCTCCGCGGCCTGCTTTCGGTTGCATGCGCGACTTCATATGAGCATTGTCAGCAATCATGGCTTGGTTGCGTTCGTACTGCTCCCAAGGAATGTACTCAGGGTGGTGGTCGCGAAGCAAGACCGTCCATTCCGATCGCGGCTTCTTGTGCCCGGCGGTTTTGCGGGCACGACCCTCGACCATGGCGATCCTCACCTGCGTCTTTCCGAAGGCATAGGCGCCGGCGTACATGGGGTTGCTCAGCAACTTGAGAACGCTGTTGTAGACGGGCAAACTCCACATGGTTTGTCCCCCCGGCTGATCGAAGGCCCGCGTCGGCAGTGGAATGCGCTCTCGACGAAACCACAACAGCACCTGTCGCACGCTGCCAAGTTCGGTCATCTTGGAAAAAACGAGACGTAATGCCTGCTGCACCCGCTGATCCGGATCCATCTCAACTTTGTCGTGAGTCGTCCAGAGATAGCCCACTGGGAGACAAAACCGCAGCTCGCCGCGCCGTGCTTTCTGCCGGATCGCCTCGAAGGATCGCTGCCGGAGCAAGTTCAGTTCAAACTCGCTCATCGTCCCCTTCAGGCCCAGCAAAAGCCGATCATTCACGATGGCGGGATCGTAGACGCCTTCGGGATCAACGACCACCGCCCCTGCCATGCCGCACAACTCGATCAGATGATGCCAATCCCGCCCATTGCGCGCCAGTCGCGAGGCCTCGATGCAAAAGATCGCACCGACCTCGCCGGTACAAACCTCTCCGACCAGACGCTGAAATCCCGGTCGTTCCACCAACCCTGATCCGGAACGACCAAGATCATCGTCAATCACGACAATGTTTTTAAAGCCCAGTTCCCGAGCATGATCTGCCAGGGCGTACTGGCGACGTTGGCTCTCCTGATGATGGAGAACCTGGCCGGGCGAAGACTGTCGCACATACACAACGGCGCGCCGGCCGAGCCGTTCAGTCGTGAGTTTCGGATTCATCCTTGCCTCCCGATGATTCAACGGCGACCGAGTTTTCGCCGGCGGCTGCGCGAAGCAAGAGTTCCATCAGCGCGAGTGCGAGTTCCTGATCCTGACCTTCGGGAAGCTGCGCTGGTGGTTGGTCCAGCAGCGAAAGATTGAGTTGCAGGTGCTTTGGCTCTGGCTGAAGCTTCATGCTTGCCCTCCTGGGGCAATATCTTCAGCGAAGCCGAGTCGCATGGTATAGAGGTTCGCAACGCTTTCAGTAAATCGCGTAGTTCCAGGAGGGCTTCAACCGCAATGAGAGGTCTGCCAATGGCGAACTGCTTACAGTCGGGGCTGAACATCCATGCGGGGAGGCCACAGATGGTCTCATTGGGAAGCCGCACGAAAATGTACTCGCCGTGCCGATCCTTCTGCCTTTTTTGGACAAGAAGCGACTGGCCAGCGAGAGGATGCCACGCGTAATGTAGCGTGACCTGCTCAAAAGTGTATGCATTATGTGATTGCTTCGACCGGCGTGGGCAAGAGCTTTATCGCTTTGGCGCTGGCGCAGAAAGCCTGTCGCGACGGCCACTCGGCTCTCTATCTGCGGGCGGCAACCTTGCTGCGTGATCTGGCCCTGGCTCGAGCGGATGGAAGCTTGCGCCACCTGCTGGCACGGCTGAGTCGCATCGACGTTCTGGTCATTGATGACTGGGCCATGGCACCGCTGAATGAAACCGAGCGTCGCGAAATCTGGGAGATCTGCGAGGATCGCTACCAAACCCGTTCCACCATCCTCACATCTCAACTGCCGGTCTCGCGCTGGCACGAGCAGATCGGCGATCCCACCATCGCCGATGGCATCCTGGACCGTCTGGTTCACAACGCCCATCGCATCGAGATGCGCGGAGAATCTATGCGCAAAAAACGCAACCTACCGCCGGATGAGAAGCAAGAATGAATCGCTTCTTCGACATTAATGAAGCAGGGGCAAAGGGGCTGCTGACCTTGCCCGCGAAAAACGTNNGAGTCTGGCCAGACCATAGCAGCTGCGGCACGCAGCGTGGGCATGGTTGAGCAGACGCTATTTAACTGGGTCAAGGCCTCGCGGGAGGGCACGCTCAAGGGTGCGGACAAGCCTGCAAAGGTAAGCGCCGAGCAGATGGAGATCAGCCGTCTGAGAGCCGAGTTGGCGCGAGTCAAGATGGAGCGCGACATCCTGGGAAAAGCGACGGCGTACTTCGCGAAAGGCCAGAAATGAAGTACGCCTTTATTTACCGGAACCGGCGTGTGTGGCCGATCAGTGTGCAATGCCGGGTTTTGCGTGTGAGCGTGGCGGGCTACTATGAACACTTTGTTCGCCGTCGAGAAATTGTTCAGCGTCGCCACCTGAGTGATGAGGCTCTGCTGGTTCATATCCGGGCGGTTTATGCGAAGAATCGGGGAGCCTACGGTTGGCCGCGTATCTGGAGGGAACTGCGAGCCCAGGGCATCCGCGTAGGTAAGCTGCGGGTGCAACAACTGATGCAGCGCAATGGCATTCGCGCACGCGGCAAGCGCCGTTTCCGAATCACGACGACGGACAGCCGACATGGCCTGCCGATTGCGCCTAATCGGCTGGATCGCAACTTCACCGTGGCCGCACCCAACCAGGTGTGGGTGGGCGACGTGACCTATATCGCAACCGATGAAGGCTGGCTGTTTCTGGCCGTGGTCATTGACCTGTTCAGCCGCCGGATTGTAGGTTGGTCGCTGCGCGAGCAGATCACCGGCAAGATCGTGATCGATGCACTACGGATGGCTTGGTTCCTGCGCTGCCCAGACCGCAAGACGGACAGCAAGGCAGGACTGATCTTCCATAGCGACCGAGGCAGCCAGTACGCCAGCCATGAGTTCAACAAGTTGCTCAAAGAATGCGGGATTACGCCTTCGATGAGCCGCAAAGGCAACTGCTGGGACAACGCATGCAGCGAGACGCTGTTCGGATCGCTGAAGGTGGAACGCCTGCATGGCCAGCACTTCGAAACCCGTCGTCAGGGCAAAGATGAAGCCATCGACTGGCTGCTCTGGTATAACCAAACGAGACTGCACTCGACCCTGAATTACGTCAGCCCGATGCAGTTCGAACAAGACTCGGCGTTTAACACCGAAGCATCGCAAAGTTGAACGCACAACCGAAACAGGCTATGGAAAAGCAGGA
>PLGM01000286.1 GCA_003139795.1 Acidobacteriaceae bacterium
GGCAACAGTTCTACCGCTGTGATTCCCAACTCCTGGAGATAAGGGATCTTTTCGATGAGTCCGAGATAGGTACCTCGATTGGCAAGAGCAACGCCCGAACTAGGGTGGCGCGTAAATCCTGCCACATGCATCTCATAGATCACTGTCTTGCGGAATGGCCGGTTGAGAGGCGTATCCTGCTCCCAGTCGAAAGTAGTCAAATCAGCCACGACACTTTTCATCGAGGTAGCTGCGTTATCCCCCGGATGGCTGGCAGCCTCACGGTTATAATTCTGACCAACTGAAACGCTCTTGCCATAGGGGTCAATCAAGACTTTGTGGCTGTCAAAGCGATTTCCGCTAGACGCATCGCTTGGACCGTCGACGCGAAATCCATAGAGTTGCGCCACCTCTATTCCCGGTACGAAGATGTGCCAATAATGAGACGTACGATTGACCGCGGGATCGAGCTTTATGACACGGGCCGGTTGTTTGGCGTCGGCGTGATCGAAGAAGACGATCTCCACTTGCGTGGCATGAGCAGAGAAGATGCTGAAGTTTACACCGAGAGGAGTTAACGTGGGCCCCAGTGGATATGGATAACTGGCGCGTTTATCCCGGACGGCAGGGCCACGAGAACCGGCGGACTTCTGATGTGGGTCCATATCTTGCTCCGTGTACAGGCGGCTGTGGGTGTAAGGTGAATTGATTCACTGCTGTTGCAATGCGCAGGATCTCGCAGCTCAGTGTCAGTCGCGCACCATCGTGAGGAAAAGGATCGAGAGGAGGATGTAGCCGACAATGCCGAGAGCAAACAATTCGCTCGTGTTCGTGGAGTTAGATGCTGATTTCGTGTTCTGCCGCGGGTTCAAGGCGTTGTAGGAGACGGAGAAAGTGTCGCCTTGTGCCCTGGCTACAGGTGACGTGAAGTTGTCGCTGTAGGTTCTTCCGTGGGCGTAGTAGGTGAAGGAAATGGTGAATTTGTCAGTGTTTGCGGCAATGCCGAGGGTGAACGTATTCATTCTGGCGAACTCATAGCGGCAAGCCGTGACTCTGGCTTCGGTTTCCATCCAGGTTGGCCGAGAATTGGCTCGTGCTGTGGTGCTCGTAGCCTTAACGTTTGATGTTTCGATGATCAGCCCTGTCCTCGCCTTCCGCTTCTTGGAGCGATGACCTGCCGCACTCAGCATTTGCCTCGCTTGTTCAATTATGCCTGGATTGGCCATCAGCGTTGCCACAGGATCTGCTTCGCTTCGAGCGGCACCGAAGCGTTGGGATGGTGGGGGATGATGCGCCCAGTGTAGTCGCTCGCAGGACGGGTTGCGGAGATCTGGGCCGAATAGGTGAGCACGCCCGGGGAATCGGTGCTGGGTTCGGGTGCAATCATCACCTCGAGAACAGGTTGGCCGCCCTGAACTGAGTCTGCGTAGAGTTCGACTATCAGTTGATCCGGATTGAGGTTGCCCGGAAGAACATCGACCTGAAAGAAATGCTGGCCGTCGCGCGTCTTGATTCCCACCGCGCCAAAGCGCACCGTGTTCCAATGGCGATCGATGTCCTGCTGCCAGTGGAGCAAACCCACGCCAAGCGCGCTATCCCCGGCTGCACGCTCGTGGTAACCAGAAGCGGCCGGCAGATAGTGATTCTCGGTATATTCGCGGATGGCACGGGTAGCAGAAAATTCCGACGTGAGCCGCGCCATACTCTCACGGATGCGTCCCAACCACCTGGATGGCATTCCCGTTTCATCTCGCTCATAGAAGTCTGGGATTACCTGACCCTCCAGCAACGCATACAAAGCTTCTGCCTCTGTGGCATCCCATGCTGGATCATCTCCATGTTCCTGGCCGTCACCGATAGCCCAGCCAACTTCGGGGGAATAGGCTTCCGCCCACCAGCCGTCCAATTCAGAAAGATTCAGGCCGCCGTTGACGAGAACCTTCATTCCACTCGTCCCGCAGGCTTCCCAAGGGCGCCGCGGCGTGTTGATCCACAGATCGATACCCTGAACCAATTCCTGGGCTAGCAGCATGTCGTAGTCGCTGAGGAAGACAACACGACCTTGGACTTCTGGACGCTTGATGAAGTCCTTCCATTGCTTGATCAGCGCCTGCCCAGGCAGATCCTGCGGATGAGCCTTGCCGCCGAGAATCAGCTGAACTGGACGCTGCGGATTGGAAAGAAGACGAATCAATCTCTCAGGATCGTGCAAAAGAAGGTTGGGGCGTTTATAGGTGGCAAAGCGGCGCGCAAATCCCAGCGTCAGCACATTCTCATCGAAGATGCCGCTGGCATCTGACGGTCTCCCACCTTCTGCGGCCAGCTGACACGCGTAGCGCTTGCGCATGCGATCGATCAACGTTGTTCTTCCCGTTGTGCGCATTTGCCACAACTGCGCATCGGTGAGCTGGCGGATGTCATCTTCGACCGGACGATCCCCACGCCAACGTTTTTTGCCGCAAGCTGTGGTCCAGAGTACATCTGCCGCAGCTGAATCCCAGGTTGGCGCATGAATTCCATTGGTCACTGAGCCTATCGGGACTTCCTCCCGCGGCCATCGTGGAAAGAGCGGCCCGAAAATAAGGCGGCTCACTTGCCCGTGCAGCTTGCTCACGCCATTCACCTGACCGCTGCCACGGACCGCAAGATAGGCCATGTTGAAATATTCCGAAGTGTCTCCTGCATTCTGCCTTCCGATCGCGAGCAGATCCTCAACCGGAATGTTGAGTTCATCCAGTGCATAGTGGCTGAGATATAGGCGAATGAGGTCGGGAGCGAAGCGATCAAAGCCGGCACTGACCGCGGTATGCGTTGTAAAGACATTCCCTGCACGCGTGACATTCATGGCAAGATCGAATGGCTTCTTGTAATCCTCCATGTAGGAGCGCGCTCTTTCGAGCGTGGCGAACGCTGCATGACCTTCGTTGAGATGACACACCTCAGGCCGAAGTCCCAACGCACGCAGCAGACGCCATCCGCCGATACCAAGAATGATCTCCTGCTTCAGCCGCATCTCCTCGTCGCCGCCATAGAGTTCACTGGTTATGCCCCGGTGAGCCGCAGTGTTGGCAAAATCGTTGGTATCGAGCAGATACAGCTTTGTCCTTCCAACAGAGACTTCCCAACACCGGAGCCAGATCTTCGAGCCGGGCAGTTGAATCTGTAGCCGTAACCATTCACCATTCGGCTGCCGCAGAGGACGGATCGGCAACTGGCCGGGATCATTGACCGGATAAAGTGCCTGTTGCCGGCCTTCCGAATCGAAGTCCTGGCGGAAATATCCCTGACCGTAGAGCAAGCCGACTCCGACTACCGGGACACCCAGGTCGCTGGCCGCCTTCATCTGGTCTCCCGCTACGTTGCCCAGTCCGCCCGAGTAGATGGGCAGAGCTTCGCTCAACATGAACTCCATGCTGAAGTAGGCGATCGAAGTGAGCGCGGCGCCTGGGTGCTTGTTTTGAAACCACGAGGCTGAGCTATACGACTCTCGATTTTGGCGAAGCAAATTGTCGAGAAGCCGGCGAAACTCCGGCGCACCCAGCACCGCTTTGATCTTCTCCTGGGAAACCGTTCGCAAGATGACCCACGGATTTTGCGTGGCAGCCCAGAGTTCTTTGTCGAGGCCTTCCCACAGTTCGTCCGCTGCATGGTTCCAGGACCAGTGCAGGTTGAGCGCCAACTCAACCAGGCCGTCGATTCCATCAACTTTTAACCAATCGGTAGCTGCCTTCGGATCGTTCAATATCTCCCCCTGCGTGCCGGTATCCAGGAAGCGGAGACCGCCGTCACAAATACCTTGCCAACGATAACCTCTGCCTTGGCTTCGATTCCATTCGGTTGTCGCTTAACTGTCGGTGAACATTGCTTTCTCGGGATGCCCCTTGGCCATCGGAGCCGGGGAAACTGCATCGCTAAAGTCCGCCGTCCATTGCCAGTTCCTGATCTCGGGCATATCCTCCAGATGTTCGCGAATATAGTCATGATGTTCATTCAGCTTGTTTCCGAATAGAGTGACCGCATCCGCTGCCTGCAAGCGAAGCCGCGGCACATGCTTCAGGGCATCCAGCGCGAGGTGAAAACGGCTCATTTCGTTCAGCACGACCATGTCGAACGGGGTGGTGGTGGTTCCGTAATCCATATAACCGTGCACATGGAAGCGGCCTTC
>PLGM01000098.1 GCA_003139795.1 Acidobacteriaceae bacterium
AGACTTGTGCAGAGGTTCCTTAACGTATGCAGCCCGACGTCGACGACAGGGACGACTTCGCCGGTGACCTTCAGCTTCGGCGGCGCCAATCAAACGGCAGGGCGTGACATGGAGCTATGGATTGATGGCGCGAAGGTCGGTGAGAACCTGAAGCAGACTTACTCGCGCTATAACTTCCTGAATGCGACCCAGTCGCTAAGCGCGGGCGAACATACTGTTACGGCGTATGCGGTGGGCTGGGATTACACGCTGAAAAGCACTACCTTCGAGTTGAACGTCGGCAGCAGCACCTGTGCGCCGCCGCCGGTCGACGGACTCAATGTGTGCAGCCCCATCAACGGCGCAACGGTAGGATCGCCTGTGCTTGCCCAGGCCAGCGGCAAAGTGAGCGGCACCATCCTTCGCATGGAGGTGTGGGTGGACGGGGTGAAAGAGTACTCCACGTTCGGCTCTGACACGTTGAAAACCTCGCTGACCCTTGCCGCGGGCCGGCATATGTTCACCTACTACGCCGTGAACACCGAAGGGGAACTATGGTCGGAAGCGACCTACGCCACCGTCCAGTAGAATGTGGCGTGCGATGTTCGCTCCCGCTTCGATTCCATCGCAGGGGACTCACACGGCGCAGAAGAGCTACAGGATCCTTCCGCGCCGGTAGATTGACCCAATGTGTTTAGGGTGTGGCTACTTTAGAACGACGCTCCAGTGGTCGGGATAAAGGCGGTGCTGATCTTTTTCGATATGGAAAGACCAGTAGGCATCAAAGTCTCCGCTCAAATAGATGGCCCTGAGTTGAACGATGGCCTTGGCCATTTCCTCGGTCCAGCGCATCCCCGAACGCTCCATCCGGTCCTTGATCAGATTTTTGCACGCGCCCTCGACAGAGCCACAGGCGATGGGCCATCCGTGGGCGAGATATTGGTCATAGTGCATGCGATCTCGATTGCGGTAGATGTAGTCCGCTACCCCCTGCAGTGTTTTCCGCTTGGCCCCGCGGAGCCCGCGTTTGGTAACGCTCTGGCGAAGGCCCTTGACGACCTGACCGGTATGGCCGGACAGGATGAGCAAGGTACTATCCATCACCCAGAGCTGGGCTTCCAGGCTTCCCTCGACATGGAATATATAGGCGGCTTTTCAGAGTTTTTCCAGGACGTGGAGTAGATCCAAGATCAAAGTGACATGCAGGGTCCGTTCAACCAGAATCTGCAGGGCCCGCTCGCCATCGCTGAGCGCCACGCGGGTCTTGACGACACCCGGATCACGGCGTTGCATCTCCTGGGCCACTTCCTGGATGACGGCGGTCTTGCCTTTGAGCAGACTGGCCCACACCCGTTTGTTCTCCGGACGCGGGGGAGCCGGTGAATCCGCTGCAGATGGACGGCAAGTACGGAACAGACTTTCCACGACCTGTTGCGGAGTGCGCACCCAGGGCGCGCGCGTGAACACGGTGGCCACGGTTGCCATTCTCTTTCGGTTGGCCTTCTGGCCTTTGGTGCGTCTCACCGCCGGTTGTGGAGCACCGCCGGGCTTGACCATCGGAATGCCCTTGCCATCCACCGCCGCCACCAGAACCGCGCTCGTCGCCGTTTCCGGAGAGCGTTGCTGATAAAAGGCGTCAAAATCCTGAGCTGCATCGCGCAGCATTTCCTCCAGGCTGCGTTTGGAGACGGCAACGCCGGTGAGGTCGGCGATTGCCGCGACCGATTCATGGAAAGGGTTCTGCACCGCCGCCTTGACCAGTCGCCGCTGTAGTTCGTAGGAGAACGAGCGGGCTGGCAAGACGAGTGTCTGGTCGAGGGGATAGATGCTGGGTGCGCCAGTCCGGGAGTAGCCCATGCGGACGACTTGTACCGTCCCAAAGACGGTTTTCAGGGAACCAGTGCCGAGACGGCGATGTGTGTACCATGTCTCGCTGTCCTCCCGTTGAACGCACAAGGCAGGGCCCACATCTCCCTGGCCGCGGTGTTGCAGGTGTGCCTGGAGCAGCAGGCGCTGCACCTCGCGGCCTCTGTCCTGTTGCTGGCACTCAATCTGGTGGAGGGGGAGCTGCAGGGCGCGGCTGGACGCCAGCCAGGTTTCCAGCAGGGCGAATTCGTAGGCCGCTGGCGTGGGGGCGGCTGGCGTGGGGGAACTTGTCTCTACGATCCGCAGTTGGCTTGCAGGGCAGCAAGGCAGGGGCGTGATGGTCGCTGTTGACATATTCTGACGGTATCAGTACCGTAATCATGAAGAAAGTGTCTAAACATGAGCAGACCTGAACGATCTCAACAGACCGAAGACTTGGATCGCTATATGCAACGTTTCCTGGAGCTAAAGCGGGAGTTCCAGCACCTGGAATGCTTTTGCAAAGGGACGGTACTCCGACGGATGGTCAAGTGCGGCAAAGATTATTGCGCCTGCCGCGACGATCCTGCCAAACGGCACGGACCTTATTTTGAGTGGACGTACAAGGCCAAGGGAAAAACAGTCAATGTGAAACTCACTCCGGAAGCCATGCCCGTGTATCGGGCTGCTTCTCAGGAGTATCGAAAGCTGAAGCTACTTCTGAACAGCTTGGAGCGCCTGTCGCAAACCGTCCTGCGACATCAGGCCAAGATGCCCCAATCCACGTCCCGCGATGGATCGTAAAACCGGGGATATTTTCATATCCCGCCTTTCAGCCCCCATCAGAAGCCGGTCACCTTAGCCTAAATTGCTCATTTTATGCGTGGTTAGCCGTCGTTATAAAGTAGCCACACCCAATCATTTCGCCTTCATAACAGCAAGAAAAGTGTGGAAGTTGGGTTAGCTCCTGGCCCATGGATTTAGGGCGAATCGTCGCCCAACCTTCCCCAACCTGCATCCCCTTCGCCTTGCGCAAAATAACCCTGCCTCGGCGCACCATGGTCAATCGAAGGGCGAACGGAGAAAGCCGGGGTGTTGGGTGTCTCCGGCCCGCACCGGCATGGTATGACACCCCTCCCGCTCCCCGTACCCCCCGGGGGTTTATCTGTGAAGATGTGAAGTTGTGAGACTCTGCCCCTGAGGCATGGGAGCCCAGCCGGCATCCGCTGTTAAAACACGGCGCGGTCCCGCCCGCCTTCGCAGCCAGGCGTGCCCGTCGTTTCGGCCGCCTCTCTATGGAATCCGGCACACCGTGAGCGCATCGTTGTGCCAGCGGCAGTCCAGCCCAGCCGGCTGGGGATACGAAACCAGCGTCCAGTCCACGCCGAACTCCATCTTCAGCCGCTCGAAGTCCGCGAGCTGAAACTGCGGCCAACCGGCCAGTGCCAACTGTTGTTCGTGCCACGCGGGCGCAAGCACAGGCACTTGCGTCACCACCGCCGTATCTTTGATTCCATCGGCCAACTGACTCCGCTCGGCCAGCGCGCGGAAGCTGCGGAAGTTCTCGCCCGGCGCGGCCATATATTGCGGGTCGAGGGCAAAGTAGGCGTCGGCGGGGGTGTTCCGGCGAATCCAGTCGAAGGCCTGCAGCCAGGGGTTGGCGCTGGCCATCGACGGCAGTTCAAGGTGCGCGCCATTGTCGATCAGCTCCCGCTGCACCAGGAACATCCCGCCGTTGAATACCAGCAGGTAGACCGCCCAGCGACCTACCTGCGTCTTGAGCAGGAAGCGGCCCAGCAGTCCGCCCGCGACCAGGGCCATGAAAATATAGACCAGTTGCAGGTAGCGCATGGGCTGCAGGGGAGTCAGCCGCACCAGCGAATCCGGCGCCAGCATGGCCATGGACACAACCTGCATGCAGATGCCATAGGCAAAGACCGCCAAGGCGAAACGGGCCAGCCGGGTTTCGCCGTGCATGTGCGCCACGCGCCAAAGCAACCCGAAGAGAAAAAGAGGCGCCAGCGCGCCCAGCCACTCATACCAGGTCCAGCGGTAGAGGTAGCAGTAGGTGCGCGTATCCAGCGCCTCGCGCCAGGCGGGACTGGAGGGCTCGAAGATCCAGCCCAGCGGCACGGCGGCAGCCAGAGAGTTTCGTACAGCGCGCAACCGGAACGGAGCCGGTTCGAGCAAAGCCAGCGTCAGGGAGCCGCAAAAGCACACTCCCAGCGCGGCCATGAGCGGATGCAGCACAAAGGACAGAACCAGGAGAGGAATCGCCTGCCACCGCCTGCCTTCCAGAATGCGCGCGACGGCGATCAGGATCAGGGCGGTGGCCAGGTTGCGCGGATGTAGGTGCTGGTCGGCGATGTTCAGCGCCGTCCCCGCCACCGGCAGCGTAAACATGGCTGCCACCATGGCCACCGCCGCCCATTCGGATCGCCTTTCGGCAAATACCTGCTCCGCAATCCTTTTTGACGCCCAGAGAATCAGGAAAAGCGCTGCCAACTGCCACAGCAACTCCGCCCAGGCCACGGGCATCCCGGTCCAGCGCACAAAATGCGCCATCCAGCCATCAAAGACGGTGGCTTGCAGTTGCAGCCGGAAAAAATCCGAATCGTGGGGGAACAGAGCGGGGTTCAGGTCGGCTTTGACTCCGGTCAGATAGACTCCATCGTCTTCAAGGCCGGGGTGATAACCCATGACCAGAAAGCCAAGCGCCGTGAACAGCAGAATAGGCAAGAACTCTTGCAATAAGCGCTTACGCCTCAAAAAGAAATTCCCCGCTCCTGAAGACCGCTGCAAGCTTCCCAACAGAACACCACACTCCTTGGCAAACTTCCGGGAAGGCCACCGGCGCGTTCTCAACATATCAGACTTAGACGCCGGTTTGGCGATGGAGTTGAGGCCGCAGGCAGGGTGTCGGTGGCGCAGCACCGGAAAGCCTTTGGCGACGCCGGCGCGGGAGAATTTCGTCTAAGAACCTGTCCAAAAACCTGCAAGGCCGGATACGGCGCTTCGTCCAGGGATGCACTCCCCATCGCATCCGGAAAACGGCTGACCTTTTGCAGTAAATTATGTGCCCGCGGCGCATCATGTGAATTGAGTAGGGCGCGAAAGCCCGACATCAAAGGTAGTGAGTTCCACCATGCGAAGCACAGGTCAGAAAGCTGCGCACAAACAGGCGCGAAAGGAGAGGGCCTTGTTTTCGTGGATTTGGTAAGCAGATTATCCCCTCGCACACCGAAAAAGCGGCATAACTCCTCTTGCATCTAGAATCTGCAAATAACTCGTTTTGAATTAAGAATTTGGAGCGAAACCCCTGTCGTAACCCACTGAAAACAAGGAATTTCTTCCGAGAGATGGGGGTGGGGGTGGATGTTACTCATGCGTTAACCGGGCGGCAACCCCCTGCTGCTTGCGCTCTCCCGGCCATACTCGCCCTCTGCTCCCGTGCGGGCGCCGCCCGCGAGTTCTTGAACAGGTTCTAAGAATTGTAGGCATCCAACCCGTAAACCTCCATATACACTGGATGAGCATGCCGTCGACCATGACACCACCGTCCCCTCTGCTTTCAGACGCGGCGGCAACTCTGCCGCCGGCGGCGCCGGGGAGCGTGGAGCGCGCGCAGGAAAAGCTCGCGCTCGTCATTCCCACGCTCTGCGAAGCAGAAAACATCGGCGGCCTGCTCGACCACGTCCGTTCCGTGCTCGATCCCCTCAACGTTCCCTACGAGATCCTGGTTGTCGATGACGACAGCCCCGATGGGACCGGGGAGTTGGTCTCCGCCATCGCACTCGAAGATCCGCGTGTGCGCCTCCTGGTGCGCAAGAGTGAGCGGGGCTTGTCCGGGGCTATCCTCCACGGCTGGCAGCACACGGATGCCACCATCCTCGGCGTGATGGACGCCGACCTGCAGCACCCTCCGGAGTTGTTGCCACAGTTGCTTTCCGGCATCCAGGAAGGCCGGGATCTGGTGATCGGCAGCCGCTACACCCCAGGCGGCGACCTGGGCCAGTGGAATCCAGCCAGGAAGCTCCTATCGGCCGCCGCCGTTTGGGTCACCTGGCCGCTGCAAAGGGCGCGGCTCCGGGCCAGAGACCCGATGTCCGGGTTCTTCATGGTCCGCCGCCGATGTTTGCCGCAAACCGGGTTTCAGCGGACAGGATTCAAGTTGCTGCTGGAGATTCTGGTGCG
>PLGM01000188.1 GCA_003139795.1 Acidobacteriaceae bacterium
TTATTTAGGGCCGGATCAGTAATTGTCGGTCCTCCCGCGGTACAAACGGTTGCTGAGACACTGGCGGGATCATGTGGAATCGACGAATCCGGCAAGGCAAAGATCTTGAAACCGTTTAATACAGATGGCGTGGTGACCTATGTCAGTAGGAATGACAGCGCGTACACGAGCGTGTACTTGCTCGAAGACGCCACAGGTGTAATGGAGGTCATCCCAAGCAAGAAGCTCCCTATGCCGAGTGTGAACGACAGGATTAAGGTCTTCGGTCTCCCGAATTGTCCGCCTCCAGGCGCAAATAGTGGCCCCATCTTTAGTGAGGCGTTTCGGAATCCCGGGAAAATGGCACCCGACACTGCTAGCAAGCTCGTTTCATCAAGAGCTGCAATGATGAAGGACGGCGGCGCGCTGCAGCACTGAGAGGCGATAACGGGCTCTTACCGATGAAGCGGGCCTGGTCTGGTGTCCTTGCGCGAGAAGCCGAAAAACGTGAAAGATTGGCGCGGCCCATTTCTCGAAGAGGAAATCCCAAATATCCTCGGGGTCATGATCACGTCTATCGATTCGTTGACGAGCATGGTTCCGAGCCTGATGTTCTCAGTTTGGGCGCAAATACACAGCCTGGGGACAGAATGTTAATGGGAATTCCCAGACACACAAGACTCGTTCGAGTTGATTTCGCGTACCTGCAAGGAGAGTAGTCTTATGGACTTCGCTAATGCCGCTGTTTCGTATCGCAACGCTGCGGAGCAGGAAAGGAGCCTGCGATGAATTGGTACTTGATGGTTTGGAGAAGATACGCTGAATTCAACGGACGTTCGCGGCGCACCGAGTATTGGGTGTTTGTGCTGATCAATTGTCTGGTCCTGCTCGCGTTGGCCGCGGTCTTCTTCGCAGGATTCGCAATCTCGAAGGACCTCGGGTCGGTCTTACTCGTTCCGGCTGGCCTATATTACCTGGCCAGTCTTATTCCTTCCCTGGCCGTCTCTGTGCGCCGCTTCCATGATACCGGTAAAGGCGGCTGGTTAGTGGGGCTGTTGCTTGTGCTTGACCTTGTTCTTGTCAAGGTTCCCTTTGCAGGAATCGTCCCGGGAATCATCCAACTCGTCATCTTATGTTGGGACAGCGATCGAGGTCCGAACAAGTACGGCCCCAATCCAAAATCTTCCGAGGACCCGAAGACTGCTGACGAGTGCCTCAAGGCTGCAGAGCAGGGGGATGCCTCCGCACAATACAACCTGGGCATCATGTATGACCATGGCCAGGGTGTGCCCCAAGACTACGCTCAGGCCGCTCTCTGCTATCGCAAAGCCGCTGAGCAGGGATACGCTCCCGCGCAATCCAACCTCGGTGCCGCGTACTACGAGGGGCAAGGTGTACCCCGGGACTACGCGCAGGCCGCCGCTTGGTTTCACAAAGCAGCCGTACAGGGAGACGCGACTGCGCAATTCAACCTTGGTGCGGCGTATCTAGACGGACAAGGTGTGCCCCAAGACTACGCGGCCGCTACTCATTGGCTGGACCGCGCCGCGTCGGGCAAGCTGGAAGGTATCAACGCGGAGGAGTTAGCAAAACTGAGAGCCGAAACTGCTTCTCACCTCAGTCCTGCGGTCTTAGCAGAGGCCCAGGAACGCTGGCGAAAGCAGACGAGTGGAAACAGCTCCGGATCTGTCACAAGACAGGCACAATCTCTCCCACCCCAACCGCAGCCGTTCGAGTCATTTCAGCATCCACGTCTCGTCGTGGGGACATTCAACTTGTTTCAACAGTTGTTTATGCTCTTGGTCGGCGGCTGGGCAATTATTTTGGTGCAGGCCCTCGTGAGTATTCCAGTTTTGGCAGTGGGACTTGTTGTTTATGCGTTGCGCAGGCGGAGTGTGCTACCCCACAACCCGTCCAAGACCGGTCCCCACCCCGCCGCGCTCCGGAATCCCGAAGTGGGCTGTGCCGGCGGCTCTAATCGCTGTAGGGCTAGTAATCTGGCTCGCAGTAGCCTTCTCGCGCTCCAACCCCGCAACGGCTGTTCCGGTTCTCACTCCGGGCGGGGGCACCTACCCTGAGCCACAATCCGTGGAGATCTCCGACGCGACCCCGAACGCCACCATCCACTACACAGTGGACGGTAGCCCGCCCACGAAGGATTCGCCCATCTATAACCACCCCATGACCTCGCTTCCCAGCGGCGCGGTCGTTCGCGCCATGGCCACGGCGGACGACTACACCCCCAGCGCCGATATTACCGGCGTTTATATCTGGTCCGGTGCCGCCCAGCCTGCGGTGAGCGGGTCTGGAGGTAGCACCTACGACCAGGGCAAATCAAGCTACGACCACAAGCAATACGCACAGGCGCGGACGCTTTTTGGCCGGGCTTGCGACGGTGGAGAGATGAGGGCATGCAATTACCTCGGTTATCTCTATGCCCAGGGCCTTGGCGGCCCGCAGAGTGTGCAGACGGCCCGCGAGGTCTACCAAAAAGCCTGCGACAAGGGAACCTTGTCCAGTTGCGCCAGCCTCGGTTCGCTCTACCAGGATGCCGGAAACAGCGAAGAGGCCCGCAAGTACTTTCAGAAAGCCTGCAACGGCGGACTGGCCGCAGGTTGCGACCTGCTCCGTGGTGTGCAGTGAGGCGGAGCGCGCGATGGCGATTGACTGGACCCCGTGAGTTGCCGCGCCCGAGGAGAGAAGAATCAGCCAACGAAGGTACGGGAGCGCAGGATGCGTAGAAGTGAATCTGCCGGATGGGCTCTGGTTGCTGTCATGGCGGTCGCCACTGTGCAGGGGATAGCACAACAGGATGAGGGACCCATCCTGCGCCCGAAGAAGCCGCCAGCCAGACCGGCAAGTGCAACGCTGCTGGTAATGTGCGACCTGGCCTGCGACTGGAAGCTGGACGGCGAGGCAAAAGGCCGAATCGAGGCCGGAGGCTCGGCCAAGGTTAAGGTTGAACTCGGCCAGCACATGGTGGTTGCCGCGACCGAAGACGGGGCTGACCAATTCAAGCAACTCAGCGAAGTCAAAGTGAACGGACAAACCCTGGTGAACATTGAACTGCAGCCAGTGCGGGATGCGCGGCTCAAAGCCGAACAACAGGCGCGAGATAGAGTTGCACAGGAAGCACGAGACAAAGCGCCACGTGAACAGGCCGGCAGGGTCTGGACGGACCCGGCAACCGGGTTGATGTGGACCAAGAAGGATAACGGCAGCGACGTGAACTGGCAGCAAGCGATAAGTTATTGCCGGAATCTGCAACTAGCCGGATATTCGGATTGGCGGTTGCCAGAGATTGACGAGTTGCAGGGCATTTATGACCCAGACACCGGCTTTGGAGGCTCGCACGTGAAGGGAAATCTGCAACTGTCTGGGTGGGACTGGAGCAGCTCTCAAAATCATTCTTCTGAGGATGCGTGGCTCTTCTACTTCAGCAAAGGGGAGCAGCTCTTACCCTCTTTAGGCAACTATCGAACCAGCGCACGTGCTCTTTGTGTGCGTCGTTCCGGAGAATGATGTGGGTTGTTGGCCCTTTGATCCTTTTCAGGGCTTTTGATTTGTTTTACTGAACTGGCATAAGGTGCGATCATGACGCGACATATGCACTTGGCGATTTATAGGCTAAAAGGCTGCTTCAGTGGATGGGCTTTGGCCGCGGCCATGGGGGTCGCCGCTGTGCAGGGGATAGCACAGCAGGATGAGGGACCCATCCTGCGCCCGAAGCCGAAGCCTAAGCCGGGGGCGGCTCCAACGCTGCTTGTAACCTGCGACCTGGCCTGCAACTGGAAGCTGGACGGAGAAGCGCAAGGCCGCATCGCCGCCCGGGGTTCTTCTAAATCGAAGGTCGAAACCGGCGAGCATGTGGTGGCTGCCGCGACCGAGGAGGGTCTCGACAAGATTCAGCAGCTCACTGAGGTGAAAGGCGGCGGACAGACGGTTGTGAGCCTAGAACTACAGCCAGTACGCGATGCACGGCTCAAAGCCGAGCAGGAGGTCGCGGACACGGCGGGGAGAGAAAAAGCGGCGAGAGAAAGAACTCAACAGGAGGCCGCAGACAAAGCGGCGAGAGAAAGAGCTCAACAGGAGGCCGCAGACAAAGCGGCGGGGGAAAAGGCCCAAAAGGATGCGGATACCCGGCTGACCTCGACCGACCCGGCGACGGGCCTGATGTGGGCGAAGAAGGACAATGGCAGCGATGTGACATGGCAGCAGGCGACAGATTACTGTCGCAACCTGGAGTTGGCAGGCCACTCCGACTGGCGCTTGCCCACAATCGAAGAGTTGCCGGGTATCTACGACCCCAACGCGAATGCTGTGGGCCTTTACCTGGGCGATTCGAGCACATGGCACGCAAAGGGCAACTTGCAGCTCTCCGGTTGGGAATGGAGCAGCTCGCCGGGAAAGGCTTCCGGGCAGGCGTGGCAATTCTCCTTCCACGATGGGCGGCGGTGGTCCCTCCTACTCGGGGATAGCTACTCCTTCACACGCGCGATCTGTGTACGCCGTTCTGGAGAGTGATGTGGGTTCTTTGGTCTTTTGGCTCCTTGCCCTCCCACCTTTGCCTTTACCGTGGTCTCATCCGGGATTGCTTGAGAGTATCCTGTCACTTGTTTGCGGAGTGTAGCCATGAACGCAGGGTGTTCAGCAGCAAACCTAATCTTGAGTGCGGCTTTCGCGCTGGCGGCGGCTGCCGCGCAGGACGAAGGCCCCATCCTGAAACCGAAACCGAAGCCTAAACCGGTTGCAGCTGCCACGCTCCTGGTAATGTGCGATCTGGCCTGCAACTGGAAGCTGGACGGCGAGTCGAGAGGCCGCATTGACGCCGGAGGATCGGCCAAGGCAAGAGTCGAAATCGGCCAGCATGTTGTCGTTGCCATAACCGAAGACGCCCTCGACAAGGTGGAAAACAAGATCGAGTTCAAGAATGCCGGGCCGATCGTTGCGCACATTGCGCTCCAGCCCGTTCGCGCTGCCCGTCTCCAGACCCAGAAGACTGCGCAGGAGGAGGCTGCCCGGGTGCAGGATCTGCGCGATCATGCCGGCGAGAGGTTGAAGGCGGGACAGGCGCTCTACGACCTGAGGCGCTACGAAGAGGCAAGGCCGCTGTTGCAGGGGGCCTGTGACGGCGGCAATATGACCGGATGCTATTTTCTTGGCCACCTTTACGACTATGGCCAGGGCGTCAAACATGACCCTGCGCAGGCCATCCCGCTGTATCAGAAGGCCTGCGATGCCGGAGAAATGTCCGGATGCAGCGAACTCAGCGGGTATTACACCAATGGCGCAGGAGTGGCCCAGGACTTTGCACAGGCGCGCGCCTTGGTTTCGAAGGCCTGCGACGGCGGAAATATGGATGGATGTGTCAGACTCGGCTATCTTTACGACTCGGGCCACGGAGTGCCCAAGGACTATGCCCAAGCGCGCTCGCTGTTTCAGAAGGCCTGCGACGGCGGTTTTATGGATGGATGCACCGGTCTCGGCCACCTGGCCGAAGGTGGCCGCGGTATGACGCAGGACTATTCCCAGGCGCGCACGTTTTATCAGAAGGCCTGCGACGGCGGAGGCAAGGTCGGATGCGTCCTTCTCGGTATGCTCTACTACAACGGTCATGGCGTGGCCCAAGATTTTGCCCAAACGCGCGTGTTTTATGAGAAGGCCTGCGATAGCGGCTTTATGACGGGATGCGCCGGTCTCGGTTATCTGTATGACAACGCCCGCGGTGTACCACAGGACTACTCTCAAGCGCGCTCGTTTTATCAGCAAGCCTGCGACGGCGGGACCGGAGCCGGATGCACAAGCCTCGGCTATCAATACTATGTTGGTCACGGAGTGCCGCAGGACTATCCTCGGGCGCGCTCGTTTTATCAGCAAGCTTGCGACGACGGAGATATGATCGGATGCGACGGCCTCGGCGCTCTCTACAACAGGGGCCAAGGCGTGGTGCTGGACTATGTCCAGGCGCGCAACCTTTACCAGAATGCCTGCGACGGCGGATTTGTGGCCGCATGTTCCAGCCTCGGCGTCCTTTACTACAAAGGGCAGGGCGTGGCACTGGATTATTCTCAGGCGAGCGCACTATATCAGAAGGCTTGCGACGGAGGAGATATGGCGGGCTGTGACTGGCTCGGCAGCCTTTATAGCAGCGGCCAAGGCGTGACCACAGACTTTGCTCGGTCTCGCAGCTTTTATCAGAAGGCCTGCGACGGCGGGAGTATTGATGGATGCAACGCGCTTGGCAATCTTTACTACAGCGGCCAAGGCGTAACCAAAGACTTTGCTCAGGCTCGCACGTTTTATCAGAAGGCCTGTGATGGCGGGTATATTGACGGATGCAACGCGCTTGGCAATCTTTACTACAGCGGCCAAGGCGTGACCAAAGACTTTGCTCAGGCTCGCACCTTTTATCAGAAGGCTTGCGACGGCGGAGAGATGGCCGGATGCACAAGCATCGGCAATTTCTACTACAGCGGCCAAGGAGTGAGCCTAGACTATGCCCAGGCTCGCACGTTTTATCAGAAGGCCTGCGACGGCGGAGATATGGACGGGTGCAACGGTCTCGGATATCTCTACGACAGCGGCCACGGCGAGACCCAGGACTATGCCGAGGCGCGTTCGCTTTATCAGAAGGCCTGCGACGGCGGAGATTTGGCTGGATGTGCCAGCCTCGGCGTACTTTACAGCGATGGCCGTGGCGTGTCCCAGGACTATGCCGAGGCGCGCTCGCTTTTTGAGAAGGCATGTAGCGGCGGAGATATGAGTGGATGCACCAGCCTTGGCATTCTTTACGCGAAAGGAATGGGAGTGTCGAAGGATAAGGCGCAAGCACGTGCCCTCTATAAGAAAGGCTGTGACGGAGGACTCCAGCTTGCTTGTACCAACCTGCGGAAACTACACTGACCCGCGAATCGCCCACTGCCTGCCCGGTTGTGTGCCCGGGACAGTTTCCAGTTACATGCACTAATTACGAGGGTTAACTGAATGAAGGCGAGATGGTGGATGGCATGGTTGCTGGCGGGCGCCTGCGTGCTTGTGCAAGTCGCAGGCAATGCGGCCGCGCAACAGGACGAAGGGCCGATTCTTCGTCCGAAGAAGCCGCCGGCCAAGCCGGCAGCCGCCACACTGCTGGCGATGTGCGATCTGGCTTGCAACTGGAAGCTGGATGGCGAAGCAAAGGGCCATATTGACGCTGGAGGGTCGGCCAAGGCGAAGGTTGAATTCGGTCAGCATGTACTGGTTGCAGTGACCGACGATGGCCTTGACAAGACTCAGAAGGATATTGAGATCAAGACGGTTGGGCAGACTGTCGTGCGGATCGAACTCCAGCTTGTGAAAGCGGCCCGGCTCAAAGCAGAGCAGAATACTGATCTCAAACCGCCCGAGCGCCTGCCAATCAATGCGTTTACGGGCGCATATTCGGGCGTGGTTCAGAATCTCACAGGCGGGGTATCGTCTGATTTTACTGTCTCCCTCCGTGAGAACAAGGATGGTGTAATCGAGGGTTGCATGGCCGTGAAACCGCCGCTTGGCGGAAGTGGCTACTTGAAAGGCCAGGTTGAGGGTTCGCAATTCTCGTTTAATGTCGTTGGTGCTCTCTCGCAGATATCATTCAAGGGCCAACGCGAGGCAAACGACTTGAGCGGAACTTATTTGGTCTCATTTCCCGAAGGTCAGAAGCAGAATGGGAAATTCTCTCTTCATAGGACATCATTGGACGTTCCGAGCAGTGAATTTAGTAGCACGACATGCCCTGACGATGCGGCAATTCTGATCCCGGCGGCTGAGCAAGGGGATGCGCCAGCCCAAGCTTACCTTGGGACTATGTATTACTTGGGAAGGGGCGTACCACAGGACTATTCCAAGGCGCGCACCCTCCTTAAGAAAGCCTGCGATGGCGGCGAACAGAATGCCTGCGACATGATGCGTAAACTGTTCTGAGCCGCAAAACCGAGAATGATTGTGGTTTCGTGTCCAACGTATTTGGGTGCAACGGCGTAAAAACAAGATGGCGGATGGCATGGATGCTGGCGTGTGCTTGCTGGCCTTGGGCGTGGCTGCCGCGCAGCAGGCCGAAGGGCCGATCCTACGCCCGAAGAAGCCGCCAGCCCAACCACCGGGCGCTACGCTGCCGGAAGCGACTTCGACCGGAGTGCCATCCCAACGAATAGTTCCGGATGTACTTCGATCATTTTCCGCCTCCCCTGTGTGGTTTCATGCACTTTGCTTTGCGAGACCTTGATGGCCTCGAGAACTCTGGCAGGTGACGTGTCGCGAGACGTAAGCGCATTTCAATATACGCATTGTCGATCGCGTCCATTCATTCGCCGCAATTGATCTACGTTCTCATATCACCAAAAGGCAACTGAACACTTGCACGACTCAGCCTTCGATACAGGGGAGGGACACGGAATCACCCCGCCCAAAGCGCGGGCCGGACCGCGAACACTCTGGGCAGTCGCCGTCTCTGCGCGGTTGGACGAGACTGCGTGTGCCCGCGAGAAAATGATAGTGCTCGTAGTGCAGGGGGTCAGACTCCGTTCGAAGTGAAAGGTAGTCCAGCAGAAAATCGTTGACCGCGTGTGCGGCGGAGATAGCATTTAAGCTGATGACACTCGGGTTAGGCTCTTCGACACCATATCCCTGCGCTTTTCGCTCGGCATCTGTCTTTGCCTCCTTGGCGAGAGCTGTCGCATCGATCAATTGGTTGCACCAGAGGCATCCTTGACCTGGACGGACTGGACGGTTGGCGCTCATGACATCAATCAGCACTCCGTTCGAATCATGCCGGATCTTAGAGCCTAGAGCCTGTTATTAACTTT
>PLGM01000395.1 GCA_003139795.1 Acidobacteriaceae bacterium
TAGTGTGAACAGGCCCTAGTCCAGTCTGTCCTGAGGCCCTCGTGCGTAAAGTTATATTGCCCTGCCCTCGGCTTCCAGGGATGGCTATTCTTGATCACTTGCGGCTTATACCCGCATGGAATATCCGATTGTTGACCGTGAGAGCCCATGTTTATTACGTGGACAATTCGACCCTTTTGAGTCAACGACGCAAAATTGAAGCATCATGAACCCCGAGCGTTACAAAGACTATAATTTCCTCTGACACTTCCATGCGGCATATGGGCCGAAGCCCACATGCACCGCTCATGTGGTGTGCGGCATTGAGCATCGAGAATTGCTTGAGAGCAAAGCCGGAGTCACAGGCCATACATAAGTTGCCCACCAGGCTGCGGGATTCGTACTCATAAACGCCCATGTCGCAAGGATGGATTCTTGGCTGTTGCAGAATCGCCGAGTCGCTCGGCGAACTGCATGGCGCAGGGAATGCCAGTTCTTTCGATTGCGGTCAAAAAGAGAGCGGGCCAGCCGAAACGCGCCTGCCTGGGAAAACCGCATCTTTGCGCGTTGGGGCAGATGCCGCGACCATGGGCGGGTTGCCCCCAAGACATGATTCGGCCAGGGCAAGGGGAGCCGGATGAGGCAATTGGCCTTTTCATCGACGGCTGCCCCCGGCTACACTGCATAGACTAAAGAAAACGCGGATTCCGGCGCGGAGGCCGGGCCATGCTCAACCTTTCGCAGCGACTGATTCTGGGCTGTGTGCTGCTCGCCTGCCTGACACTGGGGCTGGTGGCCGCCACGCACCGCGCGTTGCAGGCGGCGGGGCAACTGAAGCTGGCCTGGGTCATTGTGGCGGCGGTGCTGCTGGTAGAGCTGGGGACCGTCTACTTTGTGCTGCGGCCCATCCACATGCTGGCCCGCGACGCGCGCCGAATCGCGCAGGGCAACCTGGAACACCGGGTGGAGTGGAGCAGCCGCGACGACTTTGGCGTGATTGCGACGGAGTTGAACCGGCTGGCGGTGCGGCTGAGGGAACTGCGCGACTCGGAGGCGGGACGGCGGCAAATGGAGTTTCAACTCTCCGACGCGGTGCTGCAATCCATCTTCGAGCCCATCATCGTGACCGACGGCAAGGGACAACTGCTGAAGGTGAACCAGGCGGCAGCGGAGCTCTTGGGCGAAGCGGCCGCCGACCGCAAGGCGCTGGCCAATACGCCCGGCGGCGACAAGATTCTGAGCGCCATCCGCGATGCCGTTTCCATGCAGAAGGCGGTGGCCAAGGAGGACGAAGCGTCCATGCTGCCCATGCGCATCGGCCAGCAGGAGCGCAGCTACCGGCTGCGGACCACGCCCATGCGCGACTCGGAAGGGCGGCTGCTGGGCACGGTGACTACGCTCGAAGACGTGACCACCTTGCAGGACACCGACCGGTTCAAGACGCAGTTCATCACCGTGGCCAGCCGCAAACTGCGCGATCCGCTGCTGCAGTTGCGCCGCGGCCTCTATGCGCTCGGCCAGGGCTTTGGCGGGGAGCTGCAGCCGCTGCAGGCGGAACTGGTGGCCGCGGCCAGCAAAGAGTCAGAGAAGCTGGACGATCTGATGGGCGACCTGATCGAAGTGGCCGAACTGGACACCGGCAAGCGGGAGCTGAAACTGGAGCGGCTGCGCCCGCTGCAGGCTCTGACCGATGCCCGCGACCGCATTTGCGACGAGGCCGCCCAGAAGCGCATTCGGGTGGAGGTGCGCGCCTATGCCGACCTGTCCGTCGTGCAGGCCGACCGCAGAGCGTTGCGCTCCATCCTGGACAACCTGCTGTCCAATGCGCTCCGCTATACGCCGGCCGAGGGCGAGATTCTGCTGGCCGCCGAGGAGGTCAAGGAGTTTGTGCAGTTCACGGTGCGCGACACCGGACGCGGCATCGAAGCGGAGCGGCTGAGCACTATCTTCGACCGCTTCAATCCCTTCTCAGAGAGCGGCTCCGGGCTGGGGCTGGCGCTGGTGCGGCGGCTGGTGGAGAGGCTCGGCGGACAGATCGCCGTGGAGAGCCGGCTGGGCCACGGAACCACCTTCCGGTTTACTCTTCCCGTGGCGGCGGTGGAAGCCGTCCATCATCCCGTCGAGGTGGGCTGAGCCATGGCCGAGCTGCAACTGGAACATTCGAAGGAAGCCGCCAAGCTGCGCATCTATATCGGAGCCGCGCCGGGGGTGGGCAAGACCTACGACATGCTCAACGACGCCCACGTGATGCGCAAGCAGGGCGTGGACCTGGTGATCGGCCTTGTGGAGCCCCACGGGCGCAAAGAGACGGAAGACCGGATCGGCGACCTGGAGATCATACCGCAGCGCGTGATTCCCTACCGCGGCGTCCTTCTGAAAGAGATGGATGTGGATGCTATCCTGGCCCGCCATCCCAACACTGTAATGGTGGACGAGTTGGCCCATACCAACGTGCCCGGCAGCAAGAACCGCAAGCGCTATGAAGATGTGCTGGAGCTGCTGGACGCCGGCATCAACGTGATGACGGCGGTGAACATCCAGCACCTGGAGACGCTGAACGACGCCGTTAGTCGCTCTGCGAACACCACCATTCGCGAGACGGTGCCGGATAGTTTCCTGAAGCGCGCCGACGAGGTGGTGAATGTGGACGTGACCGTGGACGAGCTGCGTTCGCGTTTACGCCAGGGCAAGATTTACGCGCCGGAGAAGGTGGAACAGTCGCTGGCCAATTTCTTCCGCAAGGGGAACCTGAACATGTTGCGCGAGTTGGCCCTGCGCACCACCGCCGAGCAGGTGGGTGATCGCGCCGCCGAATATCGCCGCACCCAGGGACTGGAACAGGCGCCGATTCCGGAGAAGGTGATGGTGTGCCTCGGCAACCGGCCCGGCTCCGAGCGGCTAATACGCGTGGGCGCGCGCATCGCGGGCCGCCTGGCCAGCAACTGGTACGTCGTGTACGTGGCCCGGCCCGATGACAAGGGCCACGGGGACCCTGAGGCTTACCACCGGCTTGAGGAGTACCTGCGCATGGCCCGCGACCTGGGCGCCAAGGTAGTGTCGCTCACCGACCGCAACGTCTCCGACGCCCTGATCCGTTTTGCCCAGCAGGAGAGCATCTCCCACGTGGTCTTCGGCCAGTCGGCGCGCTCGCGCTGGGACATCTTTCTGCGCGGCTCGGTCCTCAACCGCTTTCTCTCCGAGGTCCGCGACGTGACCGTGCAGGTGGTGCCGATGCACAAGCCGGTGCGGCGGGTGTGAACGGTCTACTTCGTCATCCAGATCTCAAGGCCCATATCGCCTTCGTCGATCTCCACGCTGCTGAAGTTTGCCTGCGCCAGCATCTGCTGGAACTCCTCTTTGGTGTAAGCGCTCTTGATCAACATGGTCTTGAAGGCGAGCCTGGTCATGATGCGGTTGAACCAGGACAACCCCATGGCGTCAACCGCGCGACTGACCTCCTCAGGCGAAGCATTTCGCTTGAGGTCGATAATCAGTCCGCGCCCTCCCGGCCTCAGCACGCGGCACATCTCCTGCAACGCACTGACCGGTTGGGCAAAGTTCTTGAAGGCCGCGCGGCAAAGCAGAAAATCGAAACTGCCGGCCGGAAAGGGCATATTGGACGCCGAGCCCTGTTTGAAGTCCGCCTCGACGCCCGCCTTTGCGGCCTTCTTCGCCGCCATCCTGACCATGGTGTGGCTGATATCGAGTCCGGTGATTGCGTACGAGCCCAGCTTCGCCAGCCCGATCGAGAAGTAGCCCGGCCCTGGAGCCACTTCCAGAACTGTGCTGTTTTGCGCGATCTGGCCGGAGATCCGCCGCGCAAGGTCGATGTATTCCTTCATCATCTCGGCGGTGTTGGCTGCATACCATTTCGCGGCCAGGCCTTCGATGCCCCGGTCGGCATGGGGTTTTCGCACGGCAAGAGTTGTCATTGTGTCCTCCGACTCACTCGGCTTGAATGATGTTTCAATTTCTTCGGTCCGCAGCGGTGTGCGTGCCTATTCGCAGAAGACCCGCACCTTGGTCGCGTTTCCCTGGCTGCCGTTGACGTCCACGGTCAGGTCTTCAAGGTGGTCGATCAGCTCCTCAAGATTCTCCGGCTTGATCTGCGAGAGCGTCAGCGGCACGCCGTGCTTGTTGAGCGCCTCATCGAACAGCTCATGGGCCTGGGCCGGAATGAGGCTGGCCAAACGCACGCCAGCTCGCAACAACTGCATGGGCACGCGCACGTTCACCGAAGTTGGCCCCCTCAGCCCGGTCATCTCTTCGTCGGCTTCCACCAGCACGCGAAGGTACTTGGCGCGAGTCTTCACGGTGGCGGCATTGCTTCCGTTGGCGCCGGCCATGGAAGCTGAATGTTCTCCAACGTTTGCGCCTGATCCCGATTCAAGGGCAGCGATCAGTCGCTCGGCCTCGTCGGCAGTGATCTTGCCGGCGGCCAGCATCTCCAGGATTTGACGGCGATTCTCGTTCATTGCATTCCTCCTAACGGGCGGGTCAACGGTTCAGGTTCGTGGTGTCCCACCCTTGCTGCGAAAATCCGCCGCGGCGGACGGCGAGGGTGGGACACCCAGCATTTGTGAGACAGCCGGTGTCCGGTCTAGAGGATGCGAACCAGGACCTGGTTCCCCTCGGCGCGAACATGGACATGGGTTCCGGGCAGGCTGCACAGGATGCCCCAGATGATGGCGATCAGCCGCCAGATATTGGTTCTGGCGGCAATAGCGACCGCTACCAGGACCAAAATGATCACCGGCGAAAGCAGGATGACCGGAATCCAGAGCAGGAACAGCGGCAGCCACAGCCGCGGCGTGCGCCAGTGCGGGGTTTCAATGCCGATGATGGCGAAGTTCGGAGTCACTTGAGAGCCTCCAGTGCGCGGATGGCCTCTTCGGCGTTGATCTCGCCGGCCTTGAGCCGTTCCAGCACCTCCGCGCGGGATGGAGACGGGTTGGTTTCGATGAACTCCAGTTGGCCGGAGATGCGGTTGAGCCGCGCCTTGATGGTGGGGTAGCTGACCCCGAAGGTCTGCTCCATCTCCTTGATGGAACCGTGGGAGCGGAGAAAGGCGACGATGAAGACCTGGTCTTCCAGGCTGAGCCGGGCCAGCTCGGGCAGGGCAAACTCGCCTTCGATGGCGATCTGCTTCTCAGGAAGCCGGACGCGCTCGACCACCAGCGAACAGCCCTGGGCCATGCGCAGCAGTTCCTGCCAGTCGGATGCGGGTTTGGAGTTTGGCGTCATCTGCAAATAGTCTCGTTTCTCAAGTACATGGAGAACAATAATAAATATTATTAATATTGTCAATGAGTTTTATTAATTTTATTGATTTTTTGTGGATTCTATCTTCAAATGGACCTGAACAGGTTTGCGCAAGGCCCTGCCCCGTAAGCAAAGCCCCAATTTGGCCTCCTGTCGATCTCGGTCTTTGAAGCAAGGACGGCGGTGGTGCCGGGGAGCGCGGCGCCCGAGTCCACGGTTGGCGGCGGCAGGTCAAACCAATTCTGCGCCTTCCGGGATGCGGTCGTCGGGGGCGTGCACGATGTGCATGAGCTCGCCGCGATCCAGCCAGATGAGGCTGCACTCCTCGCAGGAGTCGATGACCACATTGCCGGGGCCGCCGTACAGATGGGTGTCCATGCGGCGGTGGCACTGGGGACAGTCGATCTTGCGGCGCAGATCGTCGCTGTCGGGGGCGGTCTGCACCGTCTTGCCGCCCTGCGTGGCCCGCAACTCGTCGACCAAACCTTCAAAGACCTGCATGGGAACCAACATGCCGCGGCACGCGGTGCAGTAGAGGATGCGGACCTTGGCGAGGGCGGCCTCGACCAGAGGGACGCTGCAAAGGGGGCAGGCCTGGCCGGACGGCTCGCCGAGAACGCGCACGCCGTCGTCGTCCTTCCCCGGCAGATAGACGCTCTGGCAGAATTCGCACTTGAAGGCGTCAGAGCCCGGCTTGAGTTGCATGGGAGCGCCGCAGGAGGGACAGTTCATTGGGGTTTTCCGCATTCGGCGCAAAACTTCGCGCGTAGAGGAATGGGTTTTCCGCACTCGATGCAGAACTTGGAGTCCGGGGCCGCGGCAGGAGCTGCGTCAGCGGATCGGGCCGGGCCGGCGGTTGCGGCCGGGGCAGCGGGTGCGGGTTTGAGGGAGGCCGACAGGACTTGAGCCACGGCTGCTCCGGCGCCGAGGCCCATGCCCATGCCCGCGGCGCCGCCGGTGTTGGCGGCGGCGATGGGCAGCGACTCAGCGGCGGCGAACTGGGTGTAGCGGCCCACGTCTCCGACCAAGTTCATGCCGATGCGCTGGTCGAGAAGCTTCTGCAACTCGTCGGGGAGGGAGATGTTTTCGACGGCGAACTGGTTCAGTTCGAGGCCGAGAGCGGCGAAGGCCGGCTTCATCAGCTCGACGATCTTGCCGGCAAGAACGGCCTGGTTGGCGGTCATGTCGAGGAAGGAGAGATCGGCGTTGGCAAAGATTTCCGTCATGCGGGCGATGATGGTGTCGCGCAACTGGCCTTCGAGGTCGGAGACGAAGTAACTTTCGCGGGTGCCGCTGATCTGGGTGAAGAAGACGCGCGGATCGGCGATGCGGTAAGAGTAAATGCCGTAGCAGCGCAGGCGGACGGCGCCGAACTCCTTGTCGCGGATGGTGATGGGCGTGGCGGTGCCCCACTTCTGGTCGATCTGCAGGCGTGTGGAGAAGAAGTAGACATCGGACTTGAAGGGAGATTCGAAGGCCTTGTCCCAATTCATCAGATCGGTGAGCAGGGGGAGATTGCGGGTGTTCAGCGTGTGCAGGCCGGGGCCAAAGACGTCGGCAATCCTGCCCTGGTCGACGAAGGCGGCCATTTGGGACTCGCGCACGGTGAGCTGGCCGCCGTTTTCTATCTCCATGTCCTGCATGGGATAGCGATAGGCAAGGATGCCGTCTTGCGGTTCATTCCACTGAATGACCGCGATGAATTGCTTGGCCAGGAAGTTCATGAAAGTCACAGGATTCTCCTGAGGGAGACTTTAACATGCGTTGTAACTGGGAGGTATAGCACAAAGGGGGCAAGGTACCTGCGAAGTCAGAGGGAAACATGCCGGGCAGTTGGTGAAGGCTAAAAGGTGAGGAGAATGAAGCATCCCCTCCCCTCGGAATCCGGCGACGGACTTATGGCACCGTGAAGGGGCGCAGGCCGTCGGTGGGGAAGATGCCGGTGGGCGTGGTGGCCGTGGACGGCTGCGGGCGGAAGAGGTAGCGCACAAAGAAGCCGGCGGAGACGGCGGAGTAGTTGCGGGAGTTGTTGGCGCCGAAGAAGCCTCCGGCAAACCAGTGGGGACCGATCTGGCAGGCCACATGGGTGCGCAGGTCGTAGTTGGGGCCCACGCTGGTCCTGGCCGGCAGCATGGCATTGTTCATGGCCGTCTCCAGCGCCTTGTCCACGGCCAGCGGCCACAGCGACGCCAGGTCCTCCTGGAAGGCCTGCACGCCCAGGTTGCCGAGAATGTCGTAGTGCCAGCGGGTGCCGTAGTGGCCGACCCAGGTGAAGGGGACGTTGGCGAGGAAGTAGGTCTGGGGGCTGAAGTAGCCGCCCATGCCGTAGGTCAAGGCGTCTTCGTTGTGGGCGTAGCGCATGCCGAAGAAGTTGGCGCCGATGCTCAGGTTGCCGTACTCCGGCATGGCCTTCAGGCGCCAGTACGCTCCTCCGGAGCCTTCCACGCGGTTATTGATTTCCACTTCGTGGCCGGCAAGGTACTGGCCGCCGGCGCTCAGGTAAAATCCCGACTCCGCGTCGCCGTGCGAATACCGCACGGTGCCCTGGTTGGCCATCACTTCGCCCCAAATATTGCCAGGGAAGCTGAGAGTGGCCGATCCGGGATCGCGCAGCCCGGAGTAGGAGAGTTGCGTATCCCGGACCGGGTCGCGGCTGAAACTCAAGGTGAAAGGCCCGTTGGCCGGCTTCCACTGGGCGCGTCCGGTGAAGGTGGCCACCAGGAACCCGGCGGGCGTATAGCCGCCAGCCAGGGCCAGATGCGGGAAGGCCAACTGCACCTCTGCGCCAATCCCCACGGCGTTCTGCTGTGCGGGCGGAGTGACGGCGGTCGCGGTCAGGGTTCCGATGGGCTGCGGAATGCTGACCAGCGTGGACCCGGCGGTGGTGGACTCCTGCACGGTGATGACGCTGGTGCCATCGGCCTGTCCGGAGTCGAGGAAAACGGGCTTGGCGACAATGGTAAGCCGGGCATTGAAGCCCAACGGCATGGAGACCTCAAACGGAGCTTCGAGGACGGCCAGGTGATCGTAGCCGAGCGAGCCGGAGCGATAGTTGAGGATGCCGGTGCCGCCGAGCCAGGGGCTGTAGCCGGCCTCGATGGCGCGCAACTGCATCTCCGCCTCATCGCGCGGGCTGGGGGGGCGCACATCGCGCTGGAAGCGCACCCAGGGACCGCGCAGCGGAGGCAGGTTGCGTTGCTGGAGTTCCTCGTCCGTGAGTCCGGTATCGGTGGTGGCGGGCTGAGGCGGAGCCTGAACCTCGGCCGGAACCTGAACCGGCTGGGGGTTCTGGACTTGCTGTGGTTGCTGGGGGTTTTCCTGCGCCGGAGCGTTCTGCAAGGTCGGCGTACTCTGCTGGCTGGCCTTGGAAGCGGCCGTCCCGGTCTTCTTTTTCTTCGTTGCGGGAGTTGCGGGCTGAGCGGCTGACGGCTTTGCGGGCGCCGGGGCGGGCTGCGGCTGAGTTGTTGTTTCCGCTTGCGGCGTGGTTTGCTGTTTGGGCGCCGAAAACGCGCCCGTGGCCGCCTCCTGCGCGGACGGGGTGTACTGCGCCACCGTGTATTGGCCCAGGTCGGAGGGAGCAGTGTTCAATTTGGGAAGCGGACCGGCCGGAGCATTGGGCAGGGCGTGAATGACCGCCGCGGAACCCTGCGTGAGTTGACCATCCGTCTGCTCGGCAAAAAGAGCCTGCGCCTGAGCGGCCATGCTGTTCATGGGCTGGGCTGTAATGCGCAATCCTGCCCCCGGATTGGAGGCTTGGGAGGCGGGGATGGGCGCATGGCCCGGAGGCTGCGGCTGAACCTGCGCGGGCGGGCCGCCGGACTCCGCGCCGATGGAGTCGATGTTGGCTTCGGAGGGGGGCAGATTCGTCTTGCCGGCGTAAGATTTGGGCCGGTTGGAAGAAGCCTTGGTTTCGGGCGCGGCGCCGGGATTCGATAGCGCCGGAGGGGGAAGCGAAAGCGGATTGGCGCTGGGAGCACTGAGCCACGGTTTTTGTTGCGGAGCAGCCGCCGGCGGGAGGGATGGCGCGGACGCAATCCGGTTGAGGGAATTGGAGCTGTAGGAAGGCAGCGGCGGCACGGAGGCGGTCTTCACAGGCGGGTCGTTGCGCGGATCGAGCAGGCGCTTCAGGTCGCCGGGCGCAGGGGACTTGTAGCTTCCCAGGGGAACCAGTCCACTATCCAGTCTCTGCGCGGTGGCGCCCAGCGGCATGGCTGCCAGCGAGGCGCGCCAGAAGTCAGTGGCGCGCTGTGCGTTGCCGCGAGCCTGCTCGAAGCGGGCGGCAAGCGCCAGAATCTGCGCATCGCCGGGAAAGCGCTTCAGCGCCTGGCGCAGCCAGGTCTCGGCCTGGGCCATGTCGGTGGCTGCCAGGGCCGAGGCGACGGCTCCCTGGTAGTCGCCTGCGCTTGCGTCCTGCATGGGAATCGACTTGTAGAGGGCAAGCGCATCCGTGGGCCGACCGATCTTGGCATAGGCGCCGGCAACCGCCCGGCGGATGTTCATGTTGCCGGGGAACTCCTCGCAGGCGGCCTGCAGGATCTGCACTCCACGCAGGAGGAAGCCATTGTCCATCGCGATTCCGGCGCGGCGCACGGCCCAACCTGCCGAGAGGCGCTCGACCTGCTCGCGCTGGGCAGGGGTTAGGTCCTGACGCGCTTCCAGGCGCAAAAGCACAGGATACAGAGCGGGGTCGTCGCCGATGGTGTAGAGCAGCCACGCGTGCTGAACTTCAATGCCGGCAGGCGCCGCGGCCCGGCGCAGCAGGTAGAAGTTTTCCACCCTGTTCAGGTACTCGGTGGCGTGGGGCGTATCGCCCACGGAGAAGTACAGGCTGGCCTCGGCCTGCTCGAACTCCACGTCGGCTTCGAGCTGCTTGCGCACGTCGGTGGGAATCTTTCGAATCTCCTGGAGCGCCTCCGCGTTGCGGTTGTCGGCCATCAGCGAGAAGACGAGTCCCTTCCAGGCATCGGAGGCCAGGGAATGGGGTGCGTCCGCGGAAAGCTGCACGGGTTGGCCGTTGCTCTGGTGGGGAACCTGGGCCTGCACCAGGCTGGCCTGAAGCATCCAGGGGGAAACGCGCCGCGAATTCCCTGCCCTGGCGACGAAGGAAGCAGTCTGAAAACGGGCGAAGTTTCTCTGCGCCGGGGGGAGGCGCATCCTGTCCCTGGTATTGATCTGGAACGAGGCGTACAGCAGCCGCGGCCTGGCGGTGGAAGCCGGCTTGCCCAGGCGGGGATTGCGGCCCAGAACACGGCTTGCACTCTGCTGGTGGAAAAGCTGCCGGTTGGTCATCTGCGCGGCGGGAGTGGCGAAGACCTGGGGATTGAAAGCTGGCGCGGATGGCGGCTGACCTTGATTGGCGGAAGGAGGATTGACCCAGGGCGCATCTGGCTGCGCCGGCCGCGGCGCCTGGTCCGGCGGGTGGAGCGGGGTGAGAACCACCGGAGCCGAGTCGTTGTAGGGATCGGGGCCATAGGCGGGCAAAGGCGGCACCTTGGTGGTTTTGGCAAACGGCTCGCAGTTGGGATCGAGCAGGTGCTGCAGGTCGGCGGCGGTTACCACGCGGCGGGCCTTGGTGTCCTGATCGGGATAGACCAGCACGTGGGCCAGCCTTTCAATGGGCGAAGCCGGCGGCATGGCCGCCAACGAGGCGCGATAGTAGTCGGCGGCGCGCTGATTGTCGCCGCGGGCCTGCTCATAGCGCGCGGCAAGCAACAGAATCACCGGGTCGCGGGGGTAGCGTTCCAGCGCCTGGCGCAGCCACAGCTCGGCCTGGTTCTTGTCGTTGGCCGCCAGGGCCGCCCCAATGGCTCCCTCGAAGTCGCCTGCGGTTGCGTCCTGCATGGGGATGGTCTTGTAGAGCGCCAGCGACTCTTTGGCCCGGCCCACCTGCACGTAACCGCCAGCCACCGCCTTGCGCACGGTGATGTTGTCCGGGAAGGCCTGGGATGCGGCGTCGAGGATATCCACGGCGCGCTGGATGTTGCCGTTGTCCATAGCGATTGCGGCGCGGCGCACGCTCCAATTGGCCCAGATGTCCTCGATCGTCTCCCGCTGCTCACGGGTCAGGTCGGCGCGGCCTCCCAGGCGCATCAGGGCGGAGTAAAGAGCGCGGTCGTTCCCGGTGTTGAACAGCAGCCAGGCGTTCTGGACCGCGATGTTGGCGGGCGGCTCGGTGCGCAGCCTGGCGTAGTGGGACTCCACGCGATTCATGTATTCGACGGCGTGGACCATATCGCCACTGGCGGCATACAGGCTGGCCTCGGTCTGGAGGAATTCGACGTCGGATTCGAGATCCTTGCGCACCGGGGCCGGAATGAGAGCAATCTCCTCGAGCGCCTCCGTGTTGCGGTCGGTGGCCAGCAAGGCCGCAATCAGGCCCTTCCAGGCATCGACGCGGCTGGGATCGGCGATCAGTACCTGGTGGTAGATGGCGTAGGCCTGCGCGGTGTTGTTGCGCCGCAGGTAGATGCCGGCCAACTGCAACTGGAGAGCCACGCCGGGCTGGCCGCCGGCGGCGATCTGGAGCTTGGCGGAGCGTTCCAGCAGTCCCTGGGCGACCTCCAACTGGTTGGCCTGCTGATAAATGGCTCCGAGCATGGACAAAGAGCCCGGATCGGCAAGCGCGACCTCGTAGGCGTCCGGGGGCATCTTCTGGATGTCGGCGATGGCCTGATTGTCCTGGCCGAGTTGATGGTGTGCTCTGATCATGCCCATCCACGCGGAAACGTTGCCGGCATCTTCGCTAAGCAACTGCGAGTAGAGCGCCGCGGCCTGGTCGTAGCGCTTGGCCTTCATCAGGATTCCGGCATCTTCCAGCCTGGTATCCGCCTTGAGGGTGGTCCCGTTGCCGGGGGACGGCAACGACGTGGCCTGGGCGAGCACGTGCTGGGCCTCCGCGTTGCAGTTCTGGGCGTGGTAGATGGTGGCCAGGGTGCGCAGGTACTCGGCGTCCCTGGCCAGCGCGACCCTCACCGGCGCCGGCAAGCGGACTGTGACGGCAACCGCCTTCGCGTTCTGGTTGTCGCGCGCATAGGCCAGGACGAGACCGCGCCAGGCGTCCATCGAGTTCGGCTGCATCTTGACCAACTGTTCGTAGAGCGGCGCGGCGGCGGAGAATTGCCCTTGCTTGACCAGCAGTCCGGCCAGGCCGTTGAGGGCCTCGGGCGCGCCGGGGCGCATGGCTAGGGCGGCGCGGTACCTTTCCGCTGCCTCAGTGTACTGATCCGCGTCGAGGGCATCGGCAGCCTGGCCCATTGTGTACCAGAAACGGGAGGCGGCCAGGGCATCAACCACCCTTCCGACCTTGAATCCCTCGGATTCGGCCTGGGTCAAAAAGTCGATTGCGTCGCCGAATTTCTTCTGCTGCATGCGCAGGAATCCCATGCCGGCGGCGGCGCGGCCGTTCTTCGGATCCGTGGCGAGAATCTGCTTGAAGCGGCTCTCCGCCACGTCCAGGCAGTGCGCGTTGAGCGCCGCAAAGGCGGCTCGCTCGGCTGGCGTGCGGGCGATGCCGGAGTTCATCTGCGCCAGCTTCGACTCATTCTCCTTCAGGTGACCGGCCAGTTCCGTGTCTTGCGGATGCTCCTTGAGATACGCGCGCAGCTCCGCGGCTGAGGCGGGGTGGGCCGAATCCCAAAGGAGAGCCTGGCGCAAGGCGGTCTGGGCGTTGGAGTCCCTGGGATGCTCCTGGAGGATGCGAATGCCCTCGGCGCGGCTCCTGGATTCGTAAGTGAGCATGATGCCCAGCTCCACGGCAAAGCGTGGATCGCCGGGGTTGCGCTTGACCAGGGCGCGCATGGCGGAAACGGCGGCTTCCTTGCCGCTGGCCGTACCGTACATGGTCTGATAGTAGGCCAGGGCGATATCCCCATCCGGCGGATGATCACCATACAACTGCTTGTAGATGCGCATGGCATCGTCGAGTTTGCCCTGTCGGGCCAGCTCGCCTGCCTGGCGAAGCTGGTCGCTCTCCACCCGCGTGCTGGCCAGCGCCTCGATCTTGGGGATGTTGGGGTCGTTGGGATTCAGCTTGCGCAGACTTTCCAGCGCCTCGCCGGCCTTGTCGGAGCCGATCAGCTTCAGATCCCTGGCCATGCCCGCGAGGGCATTGGAATTTTTAGGGTCTGAAAGAAGAATCTGTTGCCATAATTGGATGGCCATGTCGGGCCGGCCGCGCGACTCCAGCGCGTGGGCTTTATCCACCAGGATGCCGCGCGTGGCTTCGGGCGAGCTGACGGCGGGCTTCCTGGGGGCATTTTGGGCAAGGCCCACCTCAAGCGCCAGCACCAGGCAGCCCGTAACCATCGAACCCTTCCAAGCCCTGCAGCCAACGCTCATCAGCGTTTCCATTCTACTGTCAGTTCCCCACCCGGCCCAAACCTGAATCTACCATTCAGAAAGCCGGTTGCAAACAGGGCAAGACTCTGATCGTAATAAGCCAAGTCCTTTCCATACAATCCCGTGGACGGATCCCTCTGCCGAATCATGCGGACCGTCTGCTGTGCGCTCAGCCGGGAGAGATCGGGGAAGGCCCTCAAATACGGCAACACGGCAGCGGAGAATCCCACCGGTCCATCCTGCGCCGACGGAATGCCCTGTTCACTGACCTTTTCAGGGGGAGCATCGTGATTGGCAAGGTAGACGCTCATGGCCGGGAGGGAGTTGAGCAGCTCGCCGCGCGCCGTACCGCCGCCATCGAGCATGCCCGCCCAGAGATAGACGCGGATGGCGTCATAACTGCCACCGGGGGCATTTGTTTGATTGCTGCCCGCCGGCTGTGCGTTAGCGCCCGTCGGCAGTTCGGTAGCCGGATAAAAGCCGTCGCCGGGCATATAGTCCACCCAATCCAGGGCAAACCCATGGCGGGCGCTCAAGGCCAACATGCGCGGAATGCCGAGGGCAATCTGCCGCCATGGACCGGCCGGGTCCACGGTGGCCAGCCGCTCGAAGAGGAACAGCGGCATGTAACTGGGATTCAGCGTCCAGGTGTGGTCATGCTGGAAGCCGGTGGGGCCGGGCAACAGCATGGGGCCAAAACCGGGCAGATCGACCACCTCGCTTTTGGCGACCTGGGCCATCATCGCCCGGCCGAGATTGGTGTAGAGGGGAGCCTGCCACAGGCGGCCGGCCTCAACCAGCGTGTAGGCCATCCACACGTCGGCGTCCGAAGCAGGGTTGGGATCGAGCGTCTTCCATTCGCCTTGATCGTCTTTTCCCCACAGCCATGCGGGCAGATGGGTTTCGAGGTCGCCATTGGCCAGGTTGGCCTGGGTCCAGGCGAGCACACGGCCGAAGGTGGTGCGGTCATTGTCGGCCAGGGCAAAGAACAACGCGTAGGCCTGGCCCTCGGAGGTGCTGCGGTCGCCTGCGGTGTGGTCGATGACCCGGCCCTGGCCGTCGATGAAGTGCGCCGCATAGGCGTCCCAAAACACCCATTCGCTCCGCCTGCAACCGCCGCTCAAGCAGAGCATCGACAGCGACACGATCAAAAACCAACACTTCCCCGGCCAGGATGTTCGAAAGCCCATCGCACCAGTTCTCCAACAAGGGTTCACAGCGGCTTTCCAATTGTCGCAGCCGGCAAAGAACTGCTCTTGCGCATCTTCCCTGCGGGGTTGCGGGGCGTCAAGAGGAACGAGTGGCTCTTCCGTTCAGCCCAGAGTCCCCGGCGATGCCCCCCACGCGCAGTGGGCGCCCGGTTCCCGGCGCCCACTTCGTCGCCGCGTTGAAGAAAGAGCCACCTTCGCTCCCATCCGCGACGCAGAGCAAATTGGCAAAATGCTCTGTTCCCTGTTCCCTGTTCCCTGTTTTTAGTCCTCAGTAATCTTCAAGCGCGCCCTGGCCTTGCCGCGCAACCATTGCCTTGTCCAGATGGCCAGCAGGAAGGCCAGTAGCACAACTATGACCGAGGCCACCCACGAATTCTCCATGAACCACAGAGTCAACCGTGTCCACCACGACAGCACGCCCACATGATAGACCTGCGCGCCGATGCGGAAGGATTGGAATTGGGCGCCGTGCAAAACCGAAACCGAACCGGAGATGGCGCTGGACTGCTGCACCCTGATGAACGTGTCCATGAAAGGTTCAAAGGCGCCGGCTTCCTTGAGGTGGATGAGGACGATGCTGCGGTCGCCGCCGGAGTCGTAGGGCGACTTGATTCCCTCGATCACCGCGTCGGGCGTACCGCCGGCCGTAAGCTCGCCGGATTCGGTGTGCTCATTGGATTGCTCCTTCCACCACGCTTTATGCAGCAGCGGAGCAAAGAAGCCCTGCGTGTCGCGGACCTGGATCTGGCCGCCGCGCAGGGTAACGGGCAGATTGTCGTTCAGCTTGTCGAAGCCCGGCTGGTCGTCGCCGGTGCCGATGATCAGGAAGTCGCTCCTGGCGCCCTGCCGCAGCGCATCGGCGTCGGCCACGGTGACCCGCAAAGTGGGGAAACCGGTCTGGCGGCTGAAGTTCCCCATCAGGGTGACAAAGGTCTCGATCTCCTGCTCGGTGGGCGTGGGCGGCAGCACCACCGTGGTCTCGCTCAGGTCGGCAAGGCGAGTGAACGGGAAGCCGGCGTTGGCGAAGATCTCCAGGTTGGGTAGCGGCGCGTAGTGCGGATAGCCGCGTAGATCCAGGTAGGTATCGCGCAGGATGACGGCCTGCGTGTTGATCGGCGTCGCATCCTGGCAGACGCCCTTCTTGAGCAACTGGAAGCTGAAATCGAACGACAGCGAGTTGGAGAAGGGACGCAGATTCACCACCGGGACGGGCACGTCGACCTGCATCCTGCGCGATTGCTCCTGGCCGGGAACCAGCGGCACGGAGCCAAGAAAAGCGTTGTTGATGCGCACCTGCATGCTGGAGATGGGACCGATGGGAATGGAGTTGTAACGATAAGCCAGCCGGAGGACGGCGTTGGACTGCCCGGAGGTGTAATTGATATCGGGGGCGATGCGGAAGTAAGCGTTCAAGGGAGCCGAACCATCTCCCTGCAACTGGTCCGCGCTGGCGTAATCCTGCAACGCGATGGTCCGGTCGGTGCGCGCCCAGCGCGGCGCGGCGTCGGGTTGCTGCCTGGCCGGCAGCTTGAGACTGTCGATGGCCGACTGCGCTCCGCTCAGTATGTCGCTGTGCAAGGCCACGGCCTGGGCCGCCGCCAGCGCCTGCTCCGCGTCGGCGCCCGCCACCACCAGGATCTTGCTGTAGGGATCGTTGGGATTGGTGCGCATGGCCACCGTGGGCGAGCCCACGTCGGTCAGATTCAAGCCCGTCGGAATACTCTCGGAACTATCCGAGATAACGATCGCGTTGCCCTCCGGGATCTGCCCGATGTGCACCGGAAAGCGCACCGGCCGGTTCTCCGAGATGAGGCCGAAGTAGCTGGAGACCACGCCGGCGGCCTGAATGGCCTTGAAGCTGGGCGCGGATGCGAAGACGATGGAAATGCTGAGCGGTTGAATCACGGCGGGGTCGAGGAACGGCATGGGCAACTGCTTCAGATCGTCCGCCAGCGGCAGCAGGTCGCCCTGGATATCGAGAAACGTGTTGCGGTGGACGCGGGCCCACAGCGTGGTGTTCGCCGGGTCCTCGCAAACCATGGTGTAGTGGCCGATGAACTGAATAGTGAGCGTGTTGTTGTGCACCAGGAGCTCCGGGGGAATGGTGAACTCCGCCTCGGCGTCGTGGCTGTCGGAGCCGCCCATCCGCCCCGCCGCGGGCTGGACGGTGGCAAACAGCGTTCCATTCATCATCAGCTTCAGATGGCTGAGCTGCGGCAACAGGCTGGGAGAAAAGGCGTAGTAGATGTGGACCTTGGCGGACCGGACCACGTGGGTCTGCGGCAGCGTGAAGTAGATCTCGCGCCGGCTGTCGATGCCGTGCAGCTCGATCTGTGGCGAGCCGGCATCGTTGAGGGTGAATGTGTCGCGGTATTGGCCGGGAGGAACCGGAGGGTTCTCCTCGGCGAACTTTACGCCGGGAACCCCGCTCTGCAGCGCTCCGGCATAGCTCTGGGGCTGTGCCTGAAGGTTCGTCCGCACAGAACCCATCAGAAGCGCGGCAAGAAGGAAGATCACGGCGGAACGAGCGATGGAGAGCGCGGCAGCCTCTTCCCTGGCTCTCTTGTCCTTGCCGGTAAACAGGCTCTGGAAGGTCGTGGCCAGGCCGTGCATTGATATCTGGAAGATGCGGCCCATGCTGCGCAACACATCGTCGCTCTCGCGGGACTCTCCCCAGCCCAGCCATGAGTCCGCGCGGGAATAAAGCACCATGGTCAGCACTTCCTGTTCGGCAATGGTCAAATCCTCAAAGCGCACCCGCAACTCCGATCCTTCCGAGGAGACCACGGCGGCAACCAGGTCGGTAGGCGCGGCCGGTGGCGGAAAGGCGAGCCGCACCTGCGTCCTGGGGCTCAAATCCACGGCCTCGGGGAAGCGGATGCTGGTGCCGCCCGAGGACATGTCGATGGTCTCTCCGGAGATCAGGCGTCCGTCGGGCAGCCTGGCCATCACCGGGGTCGCAAAGCTGATGCGGACGCTGGTCCGCAACTGCCTCATCTCGCGCGCGGCCGCGGCGCAAACGCCCAAAATGACGACATTGAAGCAGCACCAGAGCACGTTCATGATCACCGTGCCGGGCCGGTCGCGATCCCAGATGAAGAAGCGCGGAATGGCGACGAGCAGCCCTAAAAGGTTGAACCCCAGAAGGATGAGAAACGGCTGCGCGATGCGGATGTCGAAGAAGGTGTGTTTGACCACGCCGCCCTTGGCCGTCACGTTGAACTTGCCCAGCTTGGGATTGATGAGCGCCATCATGGTGGGCAACAGGATGTAGGGCGAGAGCACCGTTTCGTAGATCTCATTCCAGAAGGAGTGCCGGCGCTCGCCCTGAATCCGTGAGTTGGTGACGTTGGACAGCGTAAGGTGGGGCAGCGCGTAGGCCAGGATGGCCGCCCAATATCCGGGAATAATGGTGTGGTTCAGCAGCAGATAGCTCAACGGCGCGGTCAGGAAGATCAGGCGCGGAACCGCGTAGAGGAAGTGAAACATGGCGTTGAAGTAGCACAGCCGCTGCGGAAATTTGAGTCCGGGCGCGAACAGCGGATTGTCGGTGCGCAGGATCTGGATCATGCCGCGCGCCCAGCGAATGCGCTGCCCTATGTGCGCCGAGAGCCGCTCGGTGGCCAGCCCCGCCGCCTGGGGAATGTTGATGTAGGCCGTGCTCCAGCCCTTCATCTGCATGCGCAGCGAAGTGTGCGCATCCTCGGTTACGGTCTCGACCGCAATGCCGCCGATCTCGTCGAGAGCGGCGCGGCGCAGCACGGCGCAGGAGCCGCAGAAGAAGGTCGCGTTCCAGAAATCGTTGCCGTCCTGCACGATTCCATAAAACAGCTCGCCCTCGTTGGGAAGGATACGGAACTGGCCCAGGTTGCGCTCGAACGGGTCGGGCGAATAGAAGTGGTGGGGCGTCTGCAGCATGGCCAGTTTGGGATCGCGCAGGAACCACCCCACGGTCATCTGCAGAAAGCTGCGCGTGGGCACGTGATCGCAATCGAAGATGGCAACGAGGGGTGAAGTCATGCTCTTCAGCGCGGTGTTGATATTGCCCGCCTTGGCATGCTTGTTGTCGTTGCGGATCTTGTAGCCGATGCCGGCCTCGAAGGCGAACTGCTCAAACTCCTTGCGCCGGCCGTCGTCCAGGATGTAGATGTGCATCTTGTCGGCCGGCCAGTCCATGTTGAGCGCGCCCAGCGCGGTATAGCGCACCACGTCCAGCGGTTCGTTGTAGGTGGGAATCAGAACGTCGATGTGGGGCCATTCTTCGGGGGCCTCGGGCAGCGCCACCGGCGCCCGGCGCAGCGGCCAGACGGTCTGGAAATAGCCCAGGAAAAGAACGAAGAAGGCGTAGACCTCAGCCAGAATCAGGCTCAGGATGAAGAACGCGTCCAGGGCGCCCCAGTGATTGGCCGGGTCCTCGAAAAACCAGTAGGTCTGCATGAGCCGCCAGTATCCGTAGCGGAAGGTGCAGAACATGGACATCATCATCAGCGCGAGCGTAATCAGATAGGAGTGGGAACTGCGCGCCAGGGTCAGAGCCACCAGCAGGGTCAGCAGTCCGCAGATCGCCTGTTGCGGCCAGGCAAGGGGAAGAACGGCAAGAAAGTAAAAGACAACTGCTGCCGCAAGCAGGAAGACCAGGCGGAGAAACTTGGAAAGAATATTTTCCCCGGCCCCAATATCCTGCCAAAGGCCCCTTGCCGTCATCGTTCACTCCAGCGCACGCCGCGATAGCTGGTGCTCGCGGGTGCGGAAAGGCTCTTGACCCACCCTGCAAGGGTGTCAAAGTCCTCGGCCAGGGCAGAGGTGGGTGCATAATCCATAACCGTCATCCCCTCGGCCAGCGCCTCGCTCATGGCGGGGGCGCGGTGCAGTGCGAACGGCAGCAGCCGTTCGCCCAACTGCTCGCGCAACACCTCGCGGACGTCGAGATGCAGGGGCAGAGAGGCATCGAACTGGCTGAGCACGTAGTAGGGCAGCGCGGACCTGCCGGCCGGGCTGCCGTTGTGCTCGAAGAAGGCGTCGATGGAGCTGACGCTGACCACCGAATTCATGTCGGGGACCACCGGCACCAGAACCAGGGGCGCCAGGCGCATGATGCGCCGCGTGGTGGCGCCGGAGGCGGTGGCCAGATCGACGATCACGCGGTTGGCCCCACGCGCAAACTTTGAGATTTCGCCGCACAGGGTCTCCTGGCCGGGCGCCTCGGGGCCCAGGCCCTCGGGATCGATGGTCACCATTTGAATGGGTGCGTCGCTGCTGCCGCCGGGAGGGTTGAAGGTTCTCAACAAGCCGGGCCGCTGGTCGCAGGCGCCGAAGAAGAAAGGCAGCAGCCCGAAGGCCGCGGTATCCACCAGCAGCACCCGCTCGCCGCGGGCTGAAAGGGCACGGCCCAGTGTGGCCACCAGGCTGGTCTTGCCCACTCCGCCGGCCAGCGAAAAGACAGCCATCGCCGGGGCCCGCGAAACCACGGGAGCGGGAAGCGCCTCAGGGGGCGCGGGGGTTCCGTCGAAAACACCCCTCAGGGCGAACCAGCGCGACGTCATGCGGTCGCGGGATCCCTGCAGCGTGTCCTCGGGAGCCTGCTGCGGCGGCGGGGGAAAGGACTGGCTGGCCATACCCGGACGGTCGGAGGTCAGCCAGGCCGGGCGGCCGACAGGCTCACGGGGAGCGGGCTGCGCCCAGGGGTTTTGCGGCGGTATGCGACTCTCCTCCCGCATGGGAGCATACTGCGGCTGGCCTGGAAACGGGCTGGGAGCCGGCCGGTGCGCCTGGGGCTGCGCATAGCCTGGATAATCGAAGGTCTGCTGCGGCGGCGGCGGATAATACGGCGCGGCCTGAGGAGCAGGGTTTGAAACCGGCGGAGCGGAGAAACGGTCCGGCCGTGTCTGTTGCCAGGCGCGTTGCTGCGCGGCTTCTTGTTGCCCGGCCCTCTGCGCGGCTTGTTCCGCAGCCTGTTGCGCAGCCAACTCAAGTTGACGCGCAGCCTGCTGCGCAGACCGCTCCACCTCGCGCGCTGCCTGTTGCGCGGCCAACTCCGCCTGCCGCGCCGCCTCTGCTGCACGGGCCTCTTCGGCCGCGTGCTCGGCTTCGGCCGCCTGCTGCGCCTCGGCCTCTTGGCCGGCGCGGCGGTGCTCTTCTTCCATGGCTTGCTGTACGCGCAATCGCGCCGTCTCCCTGGTCTGCGCACGCGAAGCCGAGAAATCCCGGTACTTTGCGCCATGCAGATTGGCCCACGAATAGAGCGTTGCCACGTCTTCCGGAGTCTCGTTCCTGTCGCTCAGCGTTTTGCGATCTGTCATTTGAACCCCATCGATCTTTCGCTGCCGGAATCGCTTCCTTTTGTTCCTTCTGCCGGCGCCCGGCCCTGCTCTGCCCAAGGACGGACACCGCACACTCGAATGGAAGGTCTTCTCCCCAGGAATCCTAGCTGCGCGCTGTTGTCAGAACAATCGCACTCGAATTGTTTCGTTCCTACCACTTTCTTGCCATGGGAAGGTGCATTCCGCCCATTTTCCCGGCCCTGCGAGGAATGGGCGAACCTCGTTTCCAGACCCGCGAAAGCGTGCCTACTATCGTACCAGCGATGAGGATTACCTACACAAGAAAATCCACTTGGCGCCGTGCGCGAGAATCCTATCTTGATATTTACCCGGAGAAATTACGATCTTGATACCTCCCCGGTAAGCGGGCGCACGCATTTCGGGGCTCCGGCCAGGAACCAGCCGGCGGACTTCCTGCGCACAGGCCCCACAGACCCCGAGCGGGCGGCAAAACTCTCCCTGTGATTGTTTGGAAGCAGCGGCCTTGAACGAGCTCGTAGCTCAGTAGGTAGAGCAATGCCCTTTTAATCCGAATTGGGACAAGAATCCGCGAACTTTGGAAGTAGCAATTTCGACCGCAATATGCTGAAAATAATCGCTCAATATCTCGACATTTCCAATGTCATTGCCGAGTTCCATTCAGTTAGGCGGTGGAGATTACTGAGTCTCGCATAATAG
>PLGM01000325.1 GCA_003139795.1 Acidobacteriaceae bacterium
GACTTGTGCAGAGTCTCCTTAAAGTGTTCGAATACTTTGCACTCCCAATGGGTCCGTTGATCTTTCCGCGTTCCTTCGGGGACCATTTCAAAACTTCGGTTCTGATCCGTTTCAGCTAGAAGCTAGTAGCTAGAAGCTGCTTGATCATTCCCGACGCAGGGCTTCGATAGGGTCCATGGCGGCCGCCTTGCTGGCCGGGTAAAGGCCTGCCGCGATGCCGCAGAGCGTGAGAGAGCCGATGGCCAATGCTGCCGACCACGGCACCAGCCGCGGCGGATCGAAGCCCGGGACCTTGCCGGTGAAGAAGTGATCGAGCAGATACATCAGGCCGGCGGAGAGCGCGATTCCAATCAGCCCGCTGATTCCTGTCAAAAGCAGCCCCTCCCAAAAGAACTGCGCAAGGATGGCGCGCCGCGTGGCCCCGATGGCCTTGAGCACGCCGATCTCTTGCGTCCGTTCGGTGACTGAAACAAGCATGATGTTGATGATGCCGACTGCGCCCAGGGCCAGAGTGACGATCCCGACGCCGCCGAGAAAGACGTCCATGGCGTTGAAGATGGCGCCGATCATGTGCTCTTCCTCAATGGTGTCCCACTCCTCGAAGGCGTCTTTTAGGCTGGGGTCGAAGCCGTGGTTGCGGGCGATGACCTTATGCACCGCGGGAACGGCGGCGCCGGTGTCGCCCTTGCGCGCCGGCTGGTACTGGATGGAGCTGACGGCGTCGCGCGCAATGTTCTCCCCCTTCATGGCGAACAGCTCCTGCATGGTGCTGAGCGGGATGTAGAGCTTCTGATTGTCGCTGTCGTTGTTGCCGCGGCTGATCGAGCCCACCTGGCCGATCACGGTGAAGGAGATGTCGTTGATGGTGACCGTTTCACCCAGCATGGGCCGGCCGGGGAAAAGAAGCTGGGCGGTTTTGAGGCCGAGCACCACAACGCGGCGCTGATCGGCCACGTCGTTGCTATCGATGAATCGGCCCTGGGCCATGGGCACAAAGCGGACGGAGGTGAAGTTGGGCTCGACGCCCAGCACCTGGCCCGAGGTATTGGAAAATGCGCTCACGGCGTAAAGATCGCCGCGGCCCAGGTTGGCTGTCACGTCGCGCAACTCGGGCAGCCTGCGAAGGTCTGCCTCGTCGCGGAGCGTGAGCTGGTAAGGGCGCATCCCGGTATGCTGGTTGGCCACCGCGGGGATGGTGCCGTTCCACATCATCACCACGTCGTTGCCGAAGGTGGAGAGGTTGCGATGCTGGCCGGAGCGGAAGCCCTCGCCGAGGCCGACGAGCACCAGCAGCGAGCCGACACCCCACGCGATTCCAAACATGGTGAGGAAGGTGCGCAGCTTGTTGGCCATGATGGCGCGGAAGACCTGGCCGAGAGTGTCGGAAAAACTCTGCATGGCGATTAGACGCCGAGGGAGGGCGCTCGGAGAGTGATACGCGGCGGGGAAGGTTGCGGTTCCCGGCGGGCGCATGGGGACGGCTGGAACCAAGGGGCGGGGGGATGCGTAGAGGGTGACAGGGAAACGCCGGCGGCGTCTGATAATGTAGCCTGCTACATCGACTTATTTGCATCGAATGGGCTGCGCGAGGGACACATTTGGTTTTTTTCGCGTTTTTGGGAGGGTGGAGTGGCAGCGTCACGAAAGAGCAAAGGATTCTGGATCTGGCTGGGCATTGTGGTGGTGGTGGTGGTGCTTGTTGCCGGGGTTGCGGTGGTGCGCCTGGCGAAGGGTTCGACCATCGATCCCAACAAGCTGGCCAAGGTGGCGAAGGGCGACGTGGCGCGGAGCGTGGTGGCGACGGGGAAGATACAGCCGATTACCAAGGTGGAGGTGAAGTCGAAAGCTTCGGGAATCGTGGAAAAGCTCTACGTGGACATCAACAACCAGGTGAAAAAGGGACAGGAATTGGCACAATTGGACCAACAGGAGATCTTGGCGCAGGTGGACGCGCAGAAGGCACAACTGGCGAGCGCCGAGGCCAACGTGGGGACGTACCAGGCGAATATCGAGCAGGACAAGGTGAACGCGGCGGCGCCGGACCTGCCGATGTACAAGCTGACGCTGGACCGCAACCAGCAGATGGCCAAGGACGGGATCGTGAGCCAGCAGGCGCTGAACGACGCCGACAAGGACTACCTGGCGGCGCTGACGCGGCGGGATTCGTCGAAGGCGCAGATCGGCGTGGACACGGCCAAGCTGAAACAGGCGCGGGCGCAGGTGCAGCAGGCCGAGGCGAGCCTGAAACAACTGGAGGAGCAACTGGGGTACACGACGATCGTGGCGCCGATGGACGGGGTGATTCTGTCGCGGGACGTGGAGATCGGCGACGCGGTGAGCTCGATCCTGGTGCTGGGCTCGACAGCGACGCTGGTGATGACCGAGGGCGACATCAACGAGGTGTACGTGCAGGGCAAGGTGGACGAGGCCGATATTGCGCACGTGTACATGGGGCAGCCGGCGCGCATCAAGGTGGAAAGCTTCAGGGACCGCGTGTTCAACGGCAAGGTGACCAAGATTTCACCGATGGGCGTGGAGAAGGACAATGTGACGACGTTCGAGGTGCGGGTGTCGATCGACAACCCCGGCGGGGAACTGAAGGCGTTGATGACGGCCAACGCGGAGATCCTGCTGGATGAGCACAAGGGCGTGCTGACGGTGCCGGAGAACGCGGTGATCTACGACAACCAGAAGAATGCTTCGGTGGAGATTCCGGACAAGAAGCAGAAGGACGGCATGCGGAAGGCGCCGGTGACGGTGGGGCTGTCAAATGGATCGGTGACGGAGATTGTGAGCGGGCTGAAGGAAGGGGATCAGGTGGTGTTGCAGCAGTAAAGGCAGGGAGTAGGGAGTAGGGAATAGGGAGTAGGGAATAGGGAATAGGGAATAGGGAACAGGGTCAGAGGAAGCGGGAACATGCAAATCCAAGGGTTGGAGGGCGGGTGTATACTTGCCGCCTTCCCCGTATCCCGATGCGGGAACTTCCCTTGAGAGGGGGCATTCGATGCCCAGTTACCTTTTGCAAGTGTCCTACAGCGCCGAAGCATTGGCGGCTATGATCAAACGCCCGCAGAACCGCGCGGAGGCGGTGCGCAAACCGATCGAAAAACTTGGCGGCACGATCGGATCGTTCTGGCTGACGTTCGGGGATTATGACGTGGCCGCGATCATCGAGATGCCGGACAACGTGAGCGCCGCGGCCTTCGCGCTGTCAGTAGCAGCCGGCGGAGCCTGCAAAAACGTGAAGACCACCCCGCTGCTCAGCGTGGAGGAGGGGTTGGCGGCGATGAAGAAGGCCGGGGACTCAGGCTACAAACCCGCGACTGCCAAGTAGTAGACGGCCGCGGCTGACCCAGGCGGAGAAAATCCAGAATTTGCGTTCGCGCGCCTCGATGGCGGGGGCGGCGGGCGTCTCCCTGCCGCATGGAACAGGGCGAGAAATGTGTGACTCCTCAGGGACTCAAACGGGAGTTGATGGTTCCAAATTCGAAGAATGTGGCTCTGTGGCGCGCCGGCGCAGGGGCAAAGGTCGGGATAAAGGGGCACATAGAGTATCAAAACATTTGCGAAACTCTCTGAAACAGAGTTGTTTTGCGTATTACTGATCCGGCCCTAAAT
>PLGM01000392.1 GCA_003139795.1 Acidobacteriaceae bacterium
GGGTGCGGCCATGCTGGTCCCACTCATTTGATAGTAGTAGGCGGAGGGGATGGTTGAGCCATCGGTCACATACAGAGATTGGGGAATCGCATGTCCGGGGTATTCCTGATTCAGGGTCTCGGCTGAAAAGTAAAGCGAGTCGATGAGATTGCCCGGAGCCACGAGGTCGGGTTTCACCACCCAGTCGATTATTGAGGGACCTTTGGAGCTGTAACTCGCGGGCACATCGTCGGTGCGATCCGGGGTACCCATGGTATTCATCGCGCCCACGGTGATCACATAAGGGTCGTTGCCCGGAGAGGTGATGGTGAGATAACCGTAGGTGCCCAAGGCGTCGTCACGGCCGTAGTTACCCGCTGCAACCACTACCACTATGCCCGACTCCCAAGCCTGCTCAACGGCCTGGCAAAGTGGGTCGAGCGTGTAGCTTTCCCACACCGGCCCTCCCAGTGAAAGGTTGATGACGCGGATGTTGTACTGGCTCTGCAACTGGATGGCCGTCTGAATGGCTGCAATCGCTTCACTGACGGTGCTTGCGCCATTCTTGTCGAGCACTCGAAGGTTGACAAGGTTCACGTTGTCGGCGATGCCCATGAACGTATAACTATATCTCCATCCGGTGGACATTCTGCCGTTTCCAGCGATGATGCCGCTGACATGAGTGCCGTGGCCGTACTGGTCGGCGGCGCTGCCTGAGCCTGTGAAGTCCTCGCTATAGACGATGTTGCCGCTGCTCAAGTCGGGGACGTTGCCGATTCCGCTGTCGATGACGGCCACGCCGATGCCCGTGCCATACAAGCCATCGGCCCAGGCTGCAGGAGCGTTGATGGTGGCGATGTGGTAGTCGTTGACCGGTGCCTGCGGGGTGCTGCTCGCGGCCTGGAGCGGACGATCGGGCGTGATGTAGACAACATCGGGATCGCCGGCCAGATCGGCCAGCGCCGAAGCCGGTATCGAGTAAGCGGCACCCTTGAAGCTGCCGAGTTCCCGTTTGAGCGTGCCTCCTCTGCTGAACACTTTCTGATGGTGCTCCGCGGTGGGCACCTGGTTGTATTGCACAATCACGTCGACCTGGTCAGTACCATTCTTCCCCTGCAGGTCCGTGGATATTTTGGCCGAGCTTGCGAAGGCCGCGCAGACGCCCAGGATCAACACGCACAAGGTCAGGATTATTTTTCCCCACAAGGCGCTCCTGGTTTTCTTGGGTTGCATCGTTTTTTTCTCCTTTTTGCGCCAGTTCGAAGTCTCAGCAACTTCTCGTGCTGGTGCTGGCACATAGATTGGCTTTCGGAGAAAGATTGAGTTTCAACACATTACGAACGTGCGCCGCTGAGAATCTCTACATTACCGCTGAGCGGTATTTTGAATCTTTGGTTTACGAAGAGGTAACTTCTCTTTCGGTCTGCAGCAAGAATGCACTGAAATCGGGTCGTTGTGGCGGTTCGGCGCCTTCAAACTCCCCGGCAAGGCTGTTCAGGAATGAAGAGGGACGACCTGTTCCGGCAGTTGCGCCTGTTCACTGCCATTCAAATGTGGGCTGAAATGATCAAGCAGAACCCTCACAGGCAAAGGAAGCGCGTGCAACAGGGAAAGGGTGGCCGGATGCCGGGCTTGCTCGATCTGCGCAACCTGCGAGCACTCGGCGATGGCGCCGCAGTCCAGCACCGCGAGCCGGTCGCACAACTGCAGTACCGATACAAGATCATGGGAGATGTAGAGCAGTGCCGTTCCGTTTCGCCGGTTTAACTGCCGCAGCAGACCTATGATCTCAGCCTGCGTTACGAGGTCGAGAGCGCTCGTCGGCTCGTCGGCGACAAGGATCGACGGGCGATGCAGAAGGGCCATTGCGATCAGAACCCGCTGAGCCTGGCCAACGCTGATTTGTCCAGGCTTTCTGCGCAGGAAGCTATCGTCGTTGGTGGGCAGTTGCACATCATGCATCAGTTGGTGGAGACGCGCATCGAGCGCCTTACGTCCTGTTGATTCATGGGCGCGCCACGCCTCATCAAAGTGCGATCGTAATGACACGGCCGCGTTGAGTGCCGTCATGGGACTTTGAGGGACAAGGGCGATCCTTTTCCCGCGAATCCGCCGCGCTTCGCGTGCGGGCATGGTCAGCAGGTTGATTCCATCGATGAGGACTTCTCCTGAAGCGTTGCCACCGCGCCACGGGAGCAGGCCCAGCAGCGCCATCACCAGCGTGGTCTTGCCTGCGCCGCTGGTGCCGACCATCCCCAGCGCCTCCCCGGCGCAGAGGTCGAACCGCACATCTTTGAGAACACACCGGCCTCCATAGTCCGCACGCAAGCGAACCTGCATCAGTGGCGCGCTCATCGCGCGCCTCCCTGATGGCTGCCTTTCTCGTCGCGGCCATCGTCGCGTCGAATGGCGTCGATGTTCCAGACCGGCCCTGGCGAGACGATCAACGCCTGCACACCACGCAATTGCGGCGAGACGGCTTGCAGAACGTTTGGATATACCAGGTAAATGAACGGTTGCTGGTCGGCGACAATCTGTTGAACCAAGTCCACGGACCTCTTGCGTTCATTCCGCAGAGGACTGGACGCCTGCGCCTGCATTTGCCTGTCGATTTCCGCCTCCCATTCCGTCGCGGGAGTCTGTTCGGAAGGATTCCATTGATGGTTCGGTGAGGAACTCAGCCACATATTCATCATCGATGTTGGATCAGGTTCAGTGTTTGACACTCCAAGTAAACATGCTTCATAGTCCTGCTTGTGCATCAGCCGCTCAATCAGCGCAGGGAAATCCAGTGGGACAATCGTGACCTGCATCCCAATCACGGCCAGATCCTGCTGAATCATCGCCGCCATCTTTTGTCGAGCGGCGTTGCCTGAATTGGTGACGATGGAGAACTTTACGGGGTGTCCAGCGGCGTCGTAGAGTTGATTGCCGCTCAGATGAAATCCTGACGCAAGCAGCATCCGATTGGCGTCGGCGACACTCTCATGCGCATACTTCAAGTCGTCGTTGTGCCAGAGCCTGTTGGCTGGGGAGATGAAGCCGAAGGCTGGAGTGGCGTGCCCGTCATAGGCAATGCGCGCCAGGTCGGCGCGATGGATGGCCTGCGAGACGGCAACGCGAAAGCCCCGATTCTGAAACCACGCCTTCTCAAAGTCCGGAAGAGGAGCGGCGGAAGATTGGTTGAACCAGAGTTGCTCGGTGTTGAGAGACGCGCCCAGATCCTGCACTGACTGCGGCGACTTCTTCGCCACGAGGGCGAAGTAGTCTGGCGACAGTGCATCGACCAGGTCGTACTCTCCGCGCAGGAACAGAGATATTTCCTGTTCACGGTTGTTCAGAATGTCGAGCCGGAGGCCAGTCGCGTAAGGGAGTTGCACGCCAGCGGCATCGTGCCGCCAGTAATTCGGATTGCGACGCAAGCGCACATACTGGCCGCGCTTATAGTCGGCAACGGTGAATGGCCCCGAGGTTACGCGGCCCTCGCTGGGACGGTTGGCCGGCTCGATGGCGATTTCATCGAAGATTTTGCCAACCCCAATGATGCGCCGCGGAAGGTGGACTCTCACGGTGAGTTTGTCCGGCGCGTCGACAGTGACTTCCCGCGGGGAAAGAAACTCGTCCGCGACAGGGTCCTGAGTGGCGGGGGCCAGAACCCGATGCAAGGACCAGGCGACATCGGCAGAGGTCAATGCCGAGCCATCGGAAAAGCGCATTCCGCCGCGCAGCTTGAATACGATCAGGGTGCCTTGCGGCGATACGCGAAAGCTCTCGGCAAGCTGCGGCTCGGGCTCCTGGGTTTGACGGTTAAGCCTCAGCAGAACACCACCGGTGAGGTAACGCACGAGTTCCGACGCCTGTTCATCCACCTTGGCCGGATCGAAAGTCTTCGGGTCATAGTGGATTGTCCATGCAAGTTCGCCAGGCTGGCGCGGAGCGGCCTGGCATGGGGCAGAGACGGTAAGCAGCGCCATGAGACTGGCAGACAGAAGTGAGGAACGCAGCAGGCTACGCATGGTTTTCGACCTCGGCGGTGAAGGACTCAAGAATCAGCAGTACGACGACCAGCAGCACAATGGGCAGGAAAACCCAATGGGAGCGCGCCAGGAGAGCAGAGTTGTCGAGTTCCAACAGCATGGCGCCCCACGAGGGCATCGGCTCTCCCACACCGAGGCCGAGGGCGCCCAGGTTCGCCTCTGCCACGATGAACACCGGCACGCAAATAAGAAACTGCGGCAGGAGCAGAGGGCGAAGATGAGGCACGAGGTGCAGGCGGATCAGTTGCCGAGGCTGGAGACCGCAAGCGTGGCCTTGAATCATCCACTCAGCTGAACGAAGTGCCGTGGCGCCGCGATAGACTGCTCGTGCGCAAGCCGGCCAGCCGAACGCGGCAAGCACCAGGAAGGTGGCCACGGCCGTCTCGAGCGGAGAGGCGGTGAGTGGCAGCAAAGAGCGAGCCATCATCAACAGAAAGAGCCACGGCAGAGACAAAAAGGCATCGCTAACGAACATCAGGATGGCGGTTGCCCACGGCGGGCTGAAAGCCGCAAGCACGCCAATGCCGGCGGCGATCGTGGTGGTGATCGCCGCGGCAGCCGCTGCGCCCGCCAATCCAATCAGAAGAGCCGCGGCTACTCGAACTGTACGATCGCGGCCGAGTTCATCGGTCCCCGTGACGTGCCGAGCCGTGGACGGAGCCATCGCCGCATCGCGATCTTGAGATGCATAGTTATAGGGGGCGAGCCGGAGCGCGAGCGCAGCACTGGCAATCATCAATACGAGGACGGCAGCGGAGAATCGATTCTTCATGCAGCCTCCAGCGTGAATATGTCTTTCGAAATCATCCCGGCAACCCCTACCACGCACGCCATCAACAGACTGACGGCAACCAGCACGGGAAGGTCGCGGTTCATCACCGCGGACCACGCAAGCTGCCCAACTCCCGGCACGGTGAAGATGACTTCAATGGGAACCAGCGCTCCCAGCGCAGTCACGATCGAGAGCGTGGTGAGAGCGCACAGTTGCTGCGCCGCGTTCGGCAGTATGTGCATCCTTACCAGAGCGCGCCATGACAGCCCCTGCGCTCTGCCGTACAGAAGATGCGGCGAACGCCACGCACGTTCAAGCAAGCCGTGAAGAAACTTGAATTCTCTAGCCGCGATGAGCAATGAAAGCACCAGGACAGGGCCGCCCGTCTCAGCGAGGATGCAGGCTGTCGCCATGGCAGCCGTTGGAACTGCCAGAAGAATCGTAAATGGCAATCCCCACAGGAGCCTGTCGCTGCGCAGGCCGCTTATAGGCAAAGCTCCGCAAATCGCCAGCAGCCAGCCACCAAAGATGCCCTGCGCCAAAAGCAAAGCTGAGACTCGGATGCGGGCGCCTACCAGCTCCGAAACCGGCACACCAAACTGACGGGATTGCCCAAAGTCTCCGTCCAGCCAGCCCTTGGCCACTTGACTCGCAATCAGCCAGGTGGACTGCCGGTAGTTTTCCGCCTGCATCTCCGATCGCGCACCTGGTGCGTATTTTGTATCCATTTCACGGACATCGGAGAAGAATCCGGGAGCAAAGCGCACCAGCAGGATCGTCCCCGCAGCCGCGAAGACCATAAGAAGCAGGGTCCGCCCAACTCGCGCAGCGATCTTCACCGGCAATCTCACGAGGCCCCCGCGAACTTGCCGACTGTCACGGTTTCAAGGCCATCGAAATGTCGAGACAAGCAGGCTGGCTTTGCGAACCCCCGGCGGCCGCGGGTTGGACAGGCAATTTGCAGGTCGAGAAGAATGATGGATAGATAACCGACAAAGTGCATCCAATCATGACCGGGCGCCGCAGAAATCCAAATGCCGCTCAAAGTGCAATACAAAAACAAGATCGAGATTGAGCGTCTGACTCGAATTGGCATCTGCTTTCCCCTTTGACGTAGCAATGGTCTCGCGCAGTATCCGGATCTGAGACTTGCACAAGCAAACCCTCTTTCTGCTCAAATGCGGTCCACGCACCCTATTCATTTCGTCAGGAAAGATTGCTCTCTAAAAAACTGTCCAGATGCGACACATTCGAGCGAGCCGGCTCGCATTTTGCCAAACTTCGGACACACCGCTCAGGCCGAAGGGCACAATGGCATTGGCTCTCCGGGCCTCGACCAATGCGGAAGGGCACGGATTTACCTGCGAAGCACCGGGCAAGGCGTTCAACGACAACGTCGACAACGGTCTCTACGATGCCAAGCGGCAGCTATCGCCGGGCCCCTGCCCGAGCCTGTTTCGCCACAAGCTGATTTGGCCGGCCCTGTAGGACCTCAGAAGGCAGGTACCGGCGCTGCTCCCCGCACAGCAGGCAAGTGACCGCGACGGACTGGAATGGGAAATCCTTCACGCCGGCGAATACATCGCGGCGACTGCGTTTGCAGTTCACCAAAAACTGCCCGCGGCCGGAGGGTCATCGGCTGAGATGCTTTGCAGATTCCCTCTGCTTCTGCTATGAAGGATTGCGCTTATTAAATCTATGGGAGACCGCGGCGCAGATTCACAACACGCAGATTCAGGAGGTTCCGTCCTGTCATGTTCGGTGCACCGTTTTCACACTGCAGGCTAATCCGATTCAAGTTCGCATGTTGGGCTGCGCTGGTACCTGTTGCATTTGGACCGGCCGCCTGCCGGGTCACGTATGCACAGGCGGAGCCGAGCGTCGCCGAATTGCATCGCAGCTTTGTGGATCCGCCGGATTCGAGCCGCATCATGATGCGCTGGTGGTGGTTTGGACCGGCCGCAACCAAGCCCGAGCTGACGCGTGAACTGGAACAGATGAAGGCGGCCGGAATCGGCGGTGTGGAGATCGCCCACCTCTATCCACTCGCGCTCGATAATCCGTCCACGGGGTTTCGCAACACGCCTTTCCTTTCGCAGGAACATCTTGAGGCGCTGCATTTTGCCGTCGAGGAGGCGCGGCGCCTGGGGCTTCGCGTCGATGTGACGCTGTGCAGCGGTTGGCCCTTCGGCGGCCCGCACATCCCTGTCACTGAAGCCGCGGGCAAGTTGCGCGTCGAGGTGCGCACCGTAGAGCCGGATGCGACAGCCGCGCAGGCTCCGTTCGTCGATGCGGGAGAAGAGGCAATCTCTGCATTCCTGCTCCCGGACTCTGCTTCCGCTGGAGAAATTGCACATGCCGCGCAGCTTTCTCCGCCAGTTGCAGGATGGTATTCATTCCCTGCCGCCACCGAGCGGCGCACGTTGATCTGTTTTCTTTCCAGCCGCACGGGCATGATGGTGAAGCGGCCATCGGCCGGGGCCGCGGGCTTTGTCCTCGACCACTATGACCGCGCCGCAACCAAGGAGCACCTTCACGCCGTGGGCGATCGCCTGCTCTCCGCCTTCGGCGATCAGCCGCCGTATGCGGTCTTCAGTGACAGCCTGGAGGATTACGGATCGGACTGGAGTCCTGCGCTTCTGGCCGAATTTGAGCGCCGCCGCGGTTACGATCTGCGCCCTCATCTGCTCGCCCTGGTGATGGATGCCGGACCGGACACGGCCGCGATTCGCCATGATTGGGGCAGAACGCTAACCGAAATGGCGGATGAAAACTTTCTTCAACCGATCGAGGCCTGGGCTCGGCAACATGGCACTCAACTGCGCTCACAAACTTATGGCTTCCCGCCGGTCACGTTATCGAGCAACCGGCTGGCCGACCTGCCGGAGGGCGAAGGCAAGGCAACCTTCAACATGTGGAGGGAATTCTCCGACACGCGCTGGGCCGCATCGGCAGGCCACCTTTTCCATCGCCCGGTCATCTCGTCGGAGACCTGGACGTGGCTTCACTCGCCTGCATTCCGGGCCACGCCGCTGGACTTGAAGGCAGAAGCGGATCTCCACTTCCTCCAGGGCATCAATCAATTGGTTGGTCACGGCTGGCCGTATTCCCCTGAGATTGCAGGGGAGCCAGGCTGGCGCTTGTACGCGGCCGCGGCGCTGAATGCTCATAACCCGTGGTTCCTGGCCATGCCCGATCTGGCCCGCTATCTGCAAAGGGTCAGCTTTGCCCTGCGCCAGGGAGAACCCGCCAACGACGTGGCCGTGCTGCTGCCCAATGACGATGTATGGGCATCGTTCTCGGCCGGATTTCAGAAGCGGCCGTCTCCCGCTTCGCCTGCCGGCTTCGATGAATCGGGATCGAACGTGAGCATGGACGAGTCGATGGACAAGTTTCTCGGCAAGCAGGTAATCGCGCAGGTTCTCGATGCCGGCTTCAATCTCGACTTCATCGATGCCGATGCCATCGACAATGAGGGCATACCCTATCGGGTGCTGATTCTTCCCGCGATCGACAGGCTGCCTGTTTCGACTTACGAAAAGATCGTGGCCTTCGCGCGGCGCGGAGGAATTGTGATCGCCACCCGGCGCATGCCGGCCACGGCTCCGGGTCTGGTGCATGAAGAGCAAGACTCGGCCCGCCTGAAAGAACTCTCGCAGGCGCTCTTTCATGGCGGCATTCCTTCCGCTCATTTTGTCGAGGACGAGAAATCGCTGGGCGCCGCGCTCGCGACTTACATGACTCCCGACATGCAGTTATCTCCACTGGCGCCGGAGATAGGCTTTATTCATCGCAAGCTTTCCGCGGGCGACCTGTATTTTATTGCCAATACCTCCAACGAGCGGAAACACGTGCAAGCACATTTCCGCGCCGCCGCCCGCCATGCGGAAACATGGAATGCCTTCTCGAGCGAGATAGTCGGACTCAGTAACTCTGAGAACCTCGAACTCGATCTGGAGCCCTACGAATCGCGGCTGATCTTTTTCTCCGACGCCGCCATGGCCGCCCCGCCACAGCCGGAACGGCATGAGTCAGTCCAAGTGGATTTATCGCGGCAATGGAGGATAACTTTTGCGGACATCGGTCTGTCCGTCGATATGGATCGCCTTGCGTCATGGAGCGAGGATTTGAGGACGCGATTCTATTCGGGCCTCGCGACCTACCAAAAGACTTTCGATCTGCCGCTGGAAGGCGGGACGCCGGGCACGAGGTTCTTCATCGACTTTGGCCCCGGAACCAGGGAAAATCTCCCCTCGCCGGCAGGCGAACACAATATGCGGGCCTATCTTGAGGGGCCCATTCGCGAAGCCGCGCAAGTCTATGTCAACGGCAAGCTGGCAGGTGTCGTGTGGCATCCACCGTACCGGCTCGACGTCACCCAGTTTGTCCACCATGGGAAAAACGCCTTGAGCATTGTGGCCGGCAACACGGCGATCAACGCTCTGGCGGGGCAACCACAGCCCGATTATCGGCTTCTTTGGGACCGCTATGGGATGCTCTTCGTTCCCCAGGACATGCATGACTTGCATCCCCTCCCGTCCGGCATTCTCGGGCCTGTCACACTGATTGAATCAAGTGCGGCGAGGTAGACAATCCCGTCCGAGCGAACGGTTCCATATAAACCGGAGAACCGCCCTAAACCGGCCTCCAACCGTTTGCACTTGAGATCAAGAATCTCGAATGAGCGCCCAGGCAAGGGCACTCTAAACCGGCTGAGCCACACACCAAAAGTGGTCTTCCAGGCCTCAAAAGCGAGCCCAGGGGCGCCCGGCAGGGGCAGGGCGTGGGCGTCTGCTTCTGGATGTGCGCTTGTGTCCGTGTTTTGTGTGCTGGATCACACATTCTGCAACGGTGCGCAGGTGTACACTTCGCTTCGTTGTTCCAAGGCTTCATCCATGCCTATTGAAGAGAACCTTTGCACCTTGAGCTACTCTCGGGGACCGGGCCGGCCGCTGCTGGAGCTGGCGATCGGCGACCTTTTGCACCGGACTGCGGACCGCTTTGGCGACCGGCTGGCGGTGGCTTCGTGCCACCAGTCGAAGCGGCTGACCTGGGCCGGGCTGAGCGACGAGGCGGACCGCGTGGCGCGCGGGCTTTGGTCGCTGGGCATTCGCAGGGGCGACCGGGTGGGGTTGTGGTCCACCAACTGCATCGAGTGGATCGTGATGCACATGGGCTGCGCGCGGGCCGGAGCGGCGCTGGTCAACGTGAACCCGGCTTACCGCTCGCACGAGTTGCGGTACACGCTCACCAAGTCGCGGATGAAGGCGCTGTTTCTGTGGCGGCGGGACAAGCGCGCGGACTACGAAGAGATTCTGGGACGGGCGCGGCATGGGCTGAGCCTGGAGCTCGAGCACACCATCTACTTCGACTCCCCGGAGTGGACGGGCCTGAGGGATGCGCCGGGGGAGCTGCCCGCGCAGGTGGCCGTGGACGATGTAGCCAATATCCAGTACACCTCGGGGACCACGGGGCTGCCCAAGGGCGTGATGCTGACGCACCACAACATTGTGAACAATGGCCAGTTTCTGGCGCAGGGTTTCCACTACACGGAGCAGGACATCATCTGCCTGCCGGTGCCGTTGTTTCACTGCTACGGCTGCGTGATCGGGACCATGAGCGCAGTGAATTCGGGGGCGGCAATCCTTCTGCCCAACTGGACCTTCGACCCGCGCGCCACGCTGAAGGCTGTGCACGACGAGCGGGCGACCTCGGTCTACGGGGTTCCGGCAATGTATGTGGCGGAGATGGCGCTGCCCGATTTTGCGAGCTATAACCTGACCAGCTTGCGGACGGGGATGATGAGTGGCGCGCCGTGCCCGGTGGAACTGATGAAGCGGGTGCTCGAAGAGATGCACTGCGGTGAACTGGTGATTGCCTATGGGCAGACAGAGACCTCGCCCGTGGTGACGATGAGCGACGCCGAGGACGCGATCGAGATTCGCGTGAAGACGGTGGGCCGGGCGATGCCGCAGACCGAGATTCAGATTGCTTCCACCGTGACCGGCGAGACGCTGCCGGTGGGCGAACAGGGCGAGGTGTGCGCGCGCGGCTACGCGGTGATGAAAGGCTACGACGGCGACCCGGAAGGCACGGCGCAGGTGATCCACGCCGACGGCTGGCTGCACACCGGCGATCTGGGCATCATGCGCGACGACGGCTGCATCAACCTGACGGGCCGCTCGCGGGACGTCATCATTCGCGGCGGGGAAAACATCTATCCGCGCGAGGTGGAGGAGTTCCTCTACACCCACCCCAAGGTGAACGAGGTGCAGGTGGTGGGGATTCCCAATGCGCGGCTGGGGGAGATTGTGGTTGCGTGGGTACGGCTGAGGCCGGGTGTAGAGGCGACCGAAGCGGAGATACGGGAGTTCTGCCAGGGCCAGATCGCCTACTACAAGATTCCCGAGCATGTTCGGTTCGTGGACGACTTTCCGGCTACGCTCTCCGGCAAGATCCAGAAGTACAAGATTCGCGAGTTCGAGATTGAGGCGCGCGGCTTGCAGACGGTGGCGAACACGGCAACCGCGTAAGGGGAGAAGCGCTAGCTGGCCTGTACCCGTCCTGGCGCTATTTTAGAAACTTCTCCTTTGAGCATAGTCGCCAATCTGTCTGGATTCCATTGGTATCCTTCAGACCATCCTACCTGGCGGAGTGTCAGTTCCTGCCAGAACCGGGTTCCCACTAACGATCAGGATGGGGCACGGAAACAGCTCGGATGAGTGGGGCGGCCGGACAGGTACTCGCAAGTCTTAGTGCTGTATCTGG
>PLGM01000340.1 GCA_003139795.1 Acidobacteriaceae bacterium
AACTTGGGTTGCAGGAGCGCATCGTTGGGGCGCGGCCTGACGCGTTTAACCCCTTGAGTGCGCTTCGATCAGTGTAGCAGAATCCAAGGTGTCGCGGGACAGGCCGCCACACTCATCCCCAGCATGTGGCGCGCTAGAACCGCCCCAGGCGCACCCGCAGTACCTCCGGCTTCTGGTAAAAGCACAGGCCGCGGTCGGTTTCGTCGCCATTCCACAACCGCAGCGGCTTCCAGACGCCGTTTTCATACGTGCCCTGCTGGGCAGAAACGATCTGGCTGTGCATCCACGGCAGCTTTCCCGGAAGATGGAAGCTGACGCTCGCGTCCACGCCCGTCACCAGGAACTCATCCGGCCCCAACTGCGCCACCAGCGCCGCTCCGTGCGCATCCTTGGTTCCGGGAGCCCTGCGCCCATCGGGTTGCGGGAATCCGAACTCGACCGTTGCTTGCCAGCCGCCAAAGTCCAATTCTTGCGCGGTTTGCCCCGGCTCCTCCACTGCGGTCTTGAGCTTGCCGTCAAACTCCAGTTGGGCAACCTCGCGGTCCATCGGTCCAATCAGCGCAAAGTTGCTGGCGTGCGCCTTCCACGGCTGATCGCCCAGGATGTTCCATCCCGACTGGTCCACGCCAAAGGGCGAGAAGCCAATGGCCCCATCCCCCAGAGCATAGAAGAAGAACTTCCCAAAGCTGTCGTCGCGGCCGGTTTCCGGAATCCACAACGGATTGTCCGGGCGATTGTAGACGCCCATCGTCTCCCGGTAGAACGCGGAGTCGTCGGCGTAGATGTCCGGTCCGATCATGTCGATCGAAGGCGCCAGAGCCCGCCACAGGCCGACAAACTTCTGCACCGCGCCGCCGCTGGGGTAGGCGATGCCCGGCGCATCCAACTGCCGCTGCGGCGTCTGTGCCGCCGGGTAGTCGAGCCACACGTTGATATAGAGCGGAATGGCAAACTCCGCCTTGCCCGCCGCGACTATCTCATTGATGTATTTCGCCTGGTGGTAGACCTGGAAGGTCTCGTCGGCTTCCGAGCCGAATACCTGGCTCCAGTTCCCCGGCTGCTTGTGGGTCGCGGCCAGCAGATCGGCGGGAACCTGGCCGGCAAACTCGCGATTCGCCTCCGCGGAGTTATCCCGCACGCTGCCGATGTTGCCCGACTCGTTTTCCACCTGGATCATCAGGACCGTATGCTGCTCGTTGTCGATCTGCTTCAAATGGCGCATCAGGGCAGTGAACGCCGCCTTGTCCGCATCCAGCGTGTTGCGCGAGTCGGGCGATAGCACGTCGATGGGCTCGCCGTCCGGCCGCATCGTATGCGGAAAGCGCTTGGGATCGCCTTTCACCCACGCCGGCACATAGTGCATGTTGCCGTTCTTCCAGGTGCCAAACCACAGCAGCACTACGTGCAGGTTGTGTGCCCTGGCGCCCTTCACGATCTGGTCCACGTTGGCGTAGTCGAAGTGGCCCTCCTGGGGCTCAAACTGCTCCCAGTAGACCGGCGCCTCCACGGTGTTGGCGTGCAGCGCGGCCATCGACTCCCACACCTGCGGCAGTTCGCTGGGCCAGGCGCTGGAGTTGTGAATCTGGCCGCCGAGAATCAGATACGGACGGCCCTCGACCAGCAAAGCGTAGCGGCCATCCTTTTGCACGATTTGGGGAGCTTCGACGGCCAGAGCCTGGGGCAGCGCGGCGAAGGCGAGAAGCGCGGCGGCGGCGAAGCTGGAGAGAGCGGAAAAACGCATACGAGTGGAAAAGCGCATGGAAAAATCACCCCCGAGAAATGTAATCGTATACATCGGTTTGCGCAAGCCCCCTTTTTCTGTGCAGCATTGCCTTCGCTCACGTTCTTTCGTATGCTCGATGCATGGAATTACTCACCCATGGCGAGCTTGTGCGTCTAACCCCGCCGGAGCGCCTTGCGTTAATCTCGCAGCTTTGGGACAGCTTGGAAGACGACCACCTTCCCCTGACAGCCGCACAGCGGACGGAGCTTGACCGCCGGCTTGCTTCGCTCGACCAGGACCGTCGCGAAGGCATCACCTGGGCGACCTTGAAGGCTGAGCTTGAGCAGCGTTGCCCGTAGTGTATGCGGTTATCTTTACCCTGTCCGCCCGCGCTGAGCTGATCGACGCGCAGGACTGGTACGAAAACGAGGCACCCGGCCTGGGCCGGCGTTTCCGCGCGGCGGTTGACGCCGTGATCCAGCGCATGAGCGCCAATCCCCGGCAGTTTCCTGTCATCTACAAGAGCATCCACCGCGCCCTGCTCCGCCGCTTTCCCTACTCGCTCCTGTTCGTCATCGAAGCCGACGAAACGCTCACCGTCATCGCCTGTTTCCACGGCAGCCGCGATCCGGCGCACTGGCAAAAGCGGGCGTGAACCGCGGGCGGAGGTTCCGTTCCCTGCCCGCCGCGTTTTCTTCGGGTGATGCTGTGATCGGGCCGTAGTAAGAGGTTACGATCAGAAGGGGGAACCACATAAGCACCGAGCGTAAAGCGGGGGGCTTCGTCTTCTCCATGTCGCAGGTCAAGGAGAGCGGGGGGCTGATCGGGTGGCTTTTCTCGCTCCTTATGAATCGTTCCGGCACTCGAATAGGGCGGTTTACCGGGCCTTACTTCGGGCTTTGGGCATTGTTCATTATCGTAATGAAATGGATATTCCCTACAGGCGTGCTTCCTTCCGATGAAGATGCATTTTCTGCATTTTTTGGAGGAGTCACGGTATTGTCACTGCTGCTTCTGCTGCTTAATCGCTTCAATACATCTGGTCCAACAAGAGAAGAGTTTGAACGAGCGAGGGAGAATTGGCTGAGAAGAAAGAAGCGGAATACTTAGCTAAGGGAAAAGACTACACGGGTGACCCGCATCAAGCGCGGATGGGAATATTGGACGCCCATACTCGATCCTGCGCATCTGTGACCCCTGCCTGCCGAAGGGCCGCGACAAAGGCCTCGTACATTACCCACGGATACGGAGAGGGGCCGATAATCAGGCGATCAAAAATGCGAGAAAGATCAAGCCCCTTCAGAGCTTCCGACACCGTCTCATCGATTGGGAACTTATAAACAGTCTGTGGAACTCCTCCGAAACTCTCAATCGACGGTTCCATGAGTGGTGAGGGCGCACTCTTAGGAATATAGATTGCACGCCATTCCCTCTCTTCATGGAAGCCCTCATGCTTGAGGCATGCGACACTAACGAGAAGCATTTGAAATACGATCCCGACAATACGTAACCGATCCAGCGAGCGAAGAAACTCGCGATTCGCGCGGACGTTTTCGATAACGCTATAAATCTCAGCGTGAACGTCAGCCTCGGTTGAATACGCTACGGGGCTGAACATAACATTAACGGCTTGCGCTCCGCCCGTGTACGAAGGAATTCTCAAAACGATAGCCACACGTATAGCGTTACTTCCAAAAGCCCGCCACATGGAGAGCCGACCATGCATATCTTCACCGTTGTCATGTTCGGAGATCGACGCGATATAGGGAGACTCTGCACAAGTCCC
>PLGM01000250.1 GCA_003139795.1 Acidobacteriaceae bacterium
GTACAAGTTCTCAAAAAGAAAAGAGAATCTCACTCGGTGTCTACCCCGAGGTGAGCCTGGCCGATGCCCGCGAACTGAGGGATGAAAAGCGCAAGTTGGTGGCCAAGGGCATCGATCCCAGCGCAAAACGCAAAGCGGAGAAATCCTCGCTGAAAGGATAGGCCTTGGGAGCATCGGATGGCACACACTGAGGCCTGCCTCTCGGACTTGGCTCGATTCCGGCAAGGCCCAGGTCGGTGTGCAAAAGGATCTGCTGCGCCACGCCGACATCGCCACCACCATGAACATCTGCGGCCGCGCACTGTCGGCCGACATGCGGAAGAGTCACAACAAGATTGTGAAGCAACTGGTGCCTGAGTCCCTACTCCCCAAGAAATAGCGAGCACCCATTGTTAAAAGGCGATGGGTGCACCTACCGCCTGTGTTGTGCCGGCTCCGATTCAGGCTGCCAAATTCTCTTCCTCCGCCATCCAGGCTGCGAGAGCCGGCCTGTAAAAGCGCCAGAGCGATCGGCGTCGCCACCAGCAGGGATGGGCTGAAGTGGGCGCGCCTAAGTGACCTGCCACTGCTGGCCAGTGGCGCACACGGAGGCTGGAATTCTCCAGAGTCCGGACATTCCGGCGTATTCACCGACGAATACGGCTGAGCCTACCCTTTTACCAAGGCAACTAACCTGTGTCCCACTCGCCGCGGTCACGCAACTGCGCGATCTCCTGGCGAGCCATTTCCTGGGCGCGCCCGTAGTCCGGCTTGACCACCCGGTTCAGCGGCATCTGGCCGGGTTCGAGAATGATCCAATGGCGCGGCCGCATATAGGATGGCAAGGAACGCGCGTGTCGATCCAGTTCATTTCGGTTCAGTTCAACCTCGGGTTTCTTCTCCACCACTGCCACGACCGCTTCGGAGATTACGGCATGCGCCACGCCGACCACGACACAGTTGGCTACCTTCCCCGCCAGCCTGCAGATATGTCTTTCCACATCGCCAGGGAATATCTGGTAGCCAAACGACTTGATCACCCACTTTTCCCGGCCGGTCAGATGCAGGCCCGCGGCGTCCTTCGACCCAAGATCGCCGGTATATAAAAAGCCGTCGCGCGAAATCGCCTGGGCGGTGGCTCGAGGATCGTTGAAATACCCAAGAAAGGTCTGTGGGCCGCGAAAGCACACATGGCCAATCTCGCCGGACGGCAGTTCATCTCCGGCGTCGCCATCGGCGCGCATCGGTTGGCGAATGGAGCACGGATAGATCGGCATGTCCTGGCCAAGCCCGGCAAGGATCGTCTCCCGGTCGGCCGCATTCGCCTGAATATAGGTGCAGAAACCGGCGGCCTCGGTGAGCCCCAGCCCGGTGCCGATCACGGGCGCCATGGCGGCAAGTTGGTCTACGAACGGCCGCGACACCGCATGTCCGCCATAGGCTGCAAATCTCAGGCTGGAGAGATCGTGGCGACCATAGTCTTTCAGCATCCACTCGAGGTTGAACATGGCCGGGATCTGGCCCAGGATCTCTACTCGATGCCGGGTAATGGCGCGCAACGAACGGCCGGCGTCGAAGACCTCCAGGAGGACCGCCGTGCCTCCTCCGAAGAACGTGCTCATCATCGCCTCTGTCTGCCCTCCTACGTGAGAAGGGGGCAAATTGACCAGGGTGCGGGAGCCGCGGTCTCCGCCAAAGAAAGCACCGCACATGCACATGTTCTGCACCGTGATGTTGCGGTGCGAAAGCAGGGCCGGCTTGGGCGAACCGGTCGAGCCGGTGGTAAAGATGATCAGCGCGCCATCGTCCTCGGTCAGGCCCGAGGCGATGTTTGACGCGATCCCGGCCAGGGCAGCAGAGTCTGCAGCCGTCCCGGGGTTTGCCTCCGTCACGGCACGCCACGCCGCCTCGGCAATCGACGCAAATGATCGCGTGCCTGGAATCGCGTCTTCCGAGTCCACCGCAATGGAATGCCGGATCCACGGGCAATGCGCCTGCACGGCGCGCCACAATTCCCGAAAATCGAACGGCGCTTTCACGCCCAGGCAGACAAACCCGCGCGGCCGGAGAATTTCCAGCGCTCGAATCACCTCGGCGGAGGATAAGCGCAGATCTAGCGGGGCCACGATCACGCCGATTTTGAAACAGCTATATTCCAGCAAAACGTGATCCACAGACAGCGGCAGCAAGGTGACCAGGAAATCACCCTTCGCGAAGCCCAGTCGCAACAATTCTCTCGCCACCGCCGTGGTGACGCGGTCGAAATCGCTCCAGGTGACTGCGCGGTTGCCATCTGCGCTGAGAATGGCAGGAGCCTCCGGCTTGGCCTGCGCCCACTTCGCCACCACGCCATGCAACAGATGGCGATCGGCAAAAACTTTTTCGTAATCGTCGAGGGTGAATTGAGGTATATACATAGGTTCACTCATTCATGGTCCAGTCGATCATTTGCGGCGGCACACGTCAAGGGTGGAGCAAAAGGAAACCACTGCTCCTATTCGGCGGAGGGGAACTCGGCTATACATATTCCACGCCATCGCACCACGCCTATCTCCCCAGGCTCTTTCACCCCAAGTTGCGCAGCAATACTGGTCAGGCCGAACGCTCACGGTAATCCAGACTGGTCTTATAGCGTGGCATAACAAGCGTGGACTGGCCATACGGGATTCGCATTGCAATCATTTGTCCTCATAAGTTGGCATGGCGACAGAAATCTCATCACCTAGCCGGGGCCGGGCCGTTGGCGTCGCGATCGGTGCTTGTCGGTCCCGAAATCCAGCCATTTGCCAGAGTTGTGGGCTCAGATTTCCGCGAGCGCCTCGTATTTGCATCTCGCCGAAGGGTCACCTTGTAATTGATCGCGACTTTTCGACGTAGAAGAAGCGGCGCCCGGTGGGTTACACCGAGTGCCTGATTGTGCCTTGCTTGGTTTACTTTGAGATCAGCAGCAGCAAGGACTCACCGCACTGGCTGTAATTGCTACCCCCGCCACCGATCAAGCTTTCGTTGCCCGGTGTGACGAAGGTGTTGGGACCGTCGTTCCAGTCGCAAGTGTCTGTGACCCGGTACCAGGTGGTGCCGGTAGGGGGCGGCGGCAAGGTGAAAGTGACGCTGCCCGACCACCCGTTATAGGCGATATACATCGAGTTGGCGTCGCCGAAGGAAGAACCATTGATCGTGTAAGCGAGCGCGTAGTTGCTCGAATTGCCCCAATAGCTTGCGGTCGCAAGCGCTCCGCTCGGCTGGTACCATGCCGCCTGGCTGGATGTGTACCAGGTCACCGGTCGAAGCGCCGGATGCGCCAGGCGGAAAGCGATGATCCGCTGGGCGAAATTAAAAAAATTCGACTGATTCGTGCTCCAACCATAATTTAGCCAGTTCGCGGTCGAATCCAGGTTATAGGCGTTGTTGTTGCATTGAAGCGTCCGCAAATATTCGTCACCTCCCTGCATCAAGGGCGTGCCGGCTGACAACATTTCGAAGGCCATGCCCGTCCGTGCGGCGCGGCGTTGATCTGCTGCCGCTCCTCCTTGGTCCCAACTATAGTTGGTGGTCGTCCCACCGTTGGATGGGCCGTATGGCCAACTCTGAGTATTGTTGGGACCATCGCAGGAATAGACGTCATTCAGCGTCAAGCCATCATGCACGTCGATGAAATTCGTGGAATTCCAGGGCGAACGGCCACTGGCCTGGAAGAGGTTGGAAGAACCGGAGAAATTCGTGGCATCCTGACCGATGGAGATCGGCATGTTGCCAAGTTCGTTCTGCGCTTGGCGCATGGTGTCCCGAAAGACACCATTCCATTCGGACCAGCCCAGCGGGAATCCGCCCAGCTGATAGGAATTGCCACCAATCGCCCAGGGCTCGGCAAAGAGGTCAAGTCCGCTGCCCCCCGTTGCCGGACGTATGGTGAACTCTTTCAGGATACGATTGATCGCGACGTTCGGATCTGCCGCGTCGAAGTTGTACCCGCCATTCGGACAGTTGGGCGCGGCGGCTTCATAACTTCCGTTCAAGCAGTTATTGCCCAGCACAGAGGCGAGATCGAAGCGAAAACCATCGACGCCCATGGTATTGGTCCAATAGGCCATCGAATCGATAATCAGGTTCTGAGCGACCGTGTTGTAGGTGTTGTAGTTGGCGCCGATCCCGGTGTTGTCGTAATAGTACTGATTGCCCGCGGCGAGTTCGTAATAGGTTACATTGTCCAGACCGCGCCAGGAGTAGACGGTTGCGGTGGTTGGGTCGGAGCCGGTCCAGGTGCCCCCTTCAGCGGTATGGTTGTACACCACGTCCATGTATACTTTAATGCCGACCTTGTGAAATGCCGCCACCATGGCCTGGAACTCGGCCGTCGGACCGCCCGGCGCCTTGTTGTAGGCATAGCGGCGATCGGGAGCGAAAAAAGCCTCGGTCATGTAACCCCAGTAGTTCTGGTCCACATCCGAATTCGGATTAACGTCGTTCTCGTCGTTCTGCGTTTCCTGGATGGGCTGGAACTCAACGGCGGTAATGCCGAGACTTGCGAGGTAGCTGGCCTTGAGTCCGGCGCCATAATACGTGCCCTGATAGGCCGTCGGGGTGTTCGGATCCTGCTTGGTCAGACCACGAACGTTGACTTCATACAGGACGTCGTCCTTTTGCGCGCGAGTCGGTTTGGCGCCGGTGCCTTGCCCGCTGGCCGTCAGCACAATCCCCTTCGGAGCGTAGGTACCGCTGTCGATTGCCCGGTAAGATGAACCGGACGCGAAAATATCCCCATTCTGATTGGATGCATTGAGCGGATCCTGGCTGATCTCCCGCGCATAGGGGTCCAGCAGCAGCTTATTCGGATTGAAGCGGTTGCCATTGGCATCGACATCCGAGATGAAACCCACCGAAGACCCTTTCGTCCAAGTCGCGCTGTAGGGCCAATTCGGGCCCCAGGCACGGTAGCCGTAATAAACCGTCCCGGTAATTCCCGCGGCGTGAATGGCTGAAACCGGAACCCTCACCGCCCAAACTCCACTACCAGACGGGCTTAGAACATACGTAGCGGACTCCTGCACACCGTAACCGCTCGAATAGAGGTACAGCATCATGTATGTGGCCTGTGACGAATAGACTCGAAACGTAACGGCGGTCTTTTTGGCGTTGAAAGTTGCACCGAGGCTCATGCTGTCGATTGCCGCATAGGCCGGCGTCATCGCGGCAAAAGCGATGCTGGCGCATACCAATACGGCGGCGAGGATCTTTGAAGATTTCATTTATTCAGCCTCCACTTTGCTTCCGACTATCAGGTTGGAAAAATGGGAGTTGCCGTCATGGAGCTAAGATTGATGCTGTTGGTGGATACTTGATGGTTATCGTTAGAAGTGGTTCGATTCGGTTCCCCGGTTGTTGCGCGTGCCTTGCGACATGATAGCAAGCTAATTCTTCCGGATTGCTAAAATACGGCGCAGATAGTTCAAAGATTCTTCGCTGCAGCAAAATCCCCCGGCCGTTCCTTACCGCTCAATCTTTATCTGGCTCAGGAATGCTGGGGCCGGTCAATCTCGACAGTGCCGTGAAAATCTGCTGCGGTCGAACATCACCGATCTGCGCCAGATCACTGTGGCGGATACCATCGGCATCAAATTGAGCGAGTGAGCGACACTTATAGCAAAACATTTGATATCAGAAGATGTATTTGGCGTTTAACTGAATCTGTCGCGGCGGTTTATTGCCATAGGGATTTGCGGAGAGAATGGAGCCAAAATTCTCCACTGGGCAGAGGAGGTTGCTGTTCTGTGCACAAGCCGTCAAGTCAAACGTATGACTCGGGATGTCGAAGTTAGGATGGTTCAGTGAATTGAAGAACTCACCGCGAAGCTGCAGGTCGTAGAGGAAGCTCAGGGGCAAGCGCTGCGCCGCGTTAAAGTCGGAAAGACCGTGATCGCCGCGAAGATTCTGCGAGTCCTGCGGCAAGCCGGAACCCACGCTTCCCCCGAAGATCGAGGAAATGCCGTCAATCGACTTGGAGAACGTGTACGAAGCCAGGAAGGCCAACCCGCGTCTTACACGTCTCTCTGAGCGAAACTGCATGGACTGATAGGAACTGCCGGCATTCGATTCCACGAACAGAACGAGAGTTCGAGACGAATTGCATGCTTATGTTCTGGTTGTGGTTTGGACCCGCTCAAAAGCCGCCCGTAATCGAGCAAACGAAATTCCATGCGCTCCCCCTCTAGCGGTTCACCTGTACTGTAGATGATCGCAGAATCGACGTTCGCGGGGACAGCGCAAGATGCCATTCTTCTATGAGTTCATACAATCCGAATCGGCGCAACTCAATGAATAACCCACGTCCCAGCATTATACTTGGTGAGTCAAGTTAATTATTTCCCTTGTATCTTTTTGATTTTATTGTATTTAAGTGGTGCGCCCGGAGAGATTCGAACTCCCGACCTACTGGTTCGTAGCCAGTCGCTCTATCCAGCTGAGCTACGGGCGCACATGGATCGCTTGCAGCGAAACCATAGACAGATTATCAGGGTTTTCGAGTCGGCGCAATCGGTGCGTGGCCTTCTGAAAGGCCGGGTTCAGCTGGCGGGCGGCGCTTCAAGAGTGGGCGGCGGAATCAGCGGCAATTCGGCGTCGATCTCGAGGCCGGCCTGGCGGACGAGGCTGGTGACGGCGGCGGGGGTGAGCCGGGTGGCGTCGTACTCGACGCGCAGAGTGCGGGCGGCTTGATCGAAGCTGAGGCGGCGGATGCCGTAGACGTCCTTGGTGCTGGCCAATGCGAAGACCGCGGCCTCAGTGGGCGGCGTGGAATAGCGATAGAGAATTTCCACCGTGGTCATACGGCAATGATAGCAAGGGGAGGGCCGGGAATCGATCGCGTACGCGCCTTGTCTTCATGGAGACAGTTTCACAGGTCTCCAAATCGAGACCTGGCAGCCGGCTTTGGAATGTGAACACCTAAAGGGTTTTGAGAAAGGCACGGATCTCGGGGTTGGACCAGTCCTGGGGGCCGATGAATTTGCGCCGAATGACGCCCTTGCGATCGATGACGTAGGTTTCGGGCCACTGCTCCGTGTGGAAGAGCTTGGCAGCACTCTGGTTGGGGTCGCGGACGGTGATCAGGTCCACGTGGCGGCGGACGAGGAAGCGTTTGTATTCGTCTTCATCTTCGTCGATGCTGACGGCAAGGATGGCGAAATCGGGCTGATCGCGGTGGAGTTCGAGGAGCGAGGGCAATTCCAGGATGCACGGTTCGCACTCACTCCACCAGAAGTTGAGCAGGACAACCCGGCCGCGGTAGCTGGCCAGATGGACGGTGGTTGTGCCGTCGGCGACGGTGAAATCGGGGGCTGCCTTGCCGGTTTGGGCGGGATGCGCGCCGCGGTCGCAACCGGAGACGAGGGCCACCGGCAGAAGCAAGGTGAGTGAGAGTAAACGAGGAAACCGCACATCCCTATAATACGGAGCTGAAGGGCCAAAACGAAAGGTGAGGCTTCATGAGCAAGGACAAACCGGCGGCTGGAGCTGACGGATGGAAGCCGGTGCTGGGGCTCTCCGATGCACCCGGTGAGCGCGCGGAGTTGCCGGTGCGAGCGGGAACAGTGTTCGACCAGCCGGAGCCGGAGGAGCTGATTGAGCTTACGGTGATCGTTCCGGCGCGGAACGAAGAGGATTGCCTGGGCGCGTGCCTGCGGTCGCTGGTCAGCCAGTCGGAGGAGATCTTCGAGCTGGGCAAGGATTGGGAGCTGGTGGTGGTGGACGACCACTCGACCGACCGGACGGCGGAGATTGCGCGCGGTTTTGCAGGGGTTACGGTGATGGAGGCGGGCAAGCTGGAGGCGGGCTGGACGGGGAAGACGAATGCGATTTGGACGGCGGCAAGAAAGGCGCGGGGTCGGTCGCTGCTGTTTACCGACGCGGATACGATTCACGAACCGGGAAACCTGCGCCGGGCCATGCATGAGGCGGCGAGGAACAAGGTGGGGATGCTGAGCTATTCGCCGCGCCAGATGGTGAGCGGGCTGGCGCAGCGGTCGCTGATGCCGCTGGTGTTCTGCGAGTTGGCGCTGGCCTATCCTCCGGCCAAGGTCTCGGACCCAAACCAGCGGATCGCGGCGGCCAACGGGCAGTTTCTGCTGGTGGAGCGGGAGGCTTACCGGCGGCTGGGCGGCCACGCTTCGGTCTCGGAAAAGGTGCTGGAAGACGTGGAACTGGCCTTTCTGGCCAAACGGCGCAGGGTGGGGTCGCGGTTCCGCTATGCGGACGACGCGGTGGCTACGCGGATGTATCGATCGACGGCGGCGATGATCGAAGGGTGGACCAAAAACCTGGCCCTCCTGTTTGCGAATTCGCTGGCGCTGGCGGTGTGGCGGGCGCTGGATATCCTGCTGCTGGTGGGGCTGCCGGTGCTGACGGTTGAGCTGTGGAATGCTCGCTTTGCGGCGCATTCGCTTGAGTGGCTGGGCGCGGGGTGGGTTCTGGCGCTGTTGTGGGTGCGGACTTTGTTCCGGTTTTATGCGCGCGTGGCGAAGTCGAACTTTCCGTTTGTGGATTGCGTGCTGGCGCCACTGGGGCTGCCGTTGTTTGTGGTGCTGCTCTATCGAAGCTGGTTTCAGCATCGAATCCTGAAGCGGGTAAGCTGGAAAGGACGGGAGTACGCGGCGTAGGACCGTTTGCAGCCAAGGGCCTGATTGGCAGCTCTTCACGATGGGCTGAAATGCGGGCAGTATCCCGGTGGAGGAGAGCATGAAGAATTCGAGATATGCCGAGTCGGGTATCGGCTTCGGGAGCGCATTTGCCCTGGTGATTTCGTGGGCCAAGTGGCACTCGTTCTGGTGGGCAATGCTGCACGGAATTCTCGGCTGGGCCTACGTGTTCTATTACTTCATCATCAAAGGATATTGAGTGGAGAAGCGCATGAAGCCGAGCCGGGGTTTGGAGCATCTTGTTCACTGAGGGGTCGGAATGATCTTTTTGACGCGGCGGGCTACATTTTCGGCTTCGCACTACTACTGGAACGACGCCTGGACGGCGGAGAAGAACGAGCAGGTGTTTGGGCGCTGCTCGAACCGCAATGGGCATGGGCACAACTACACGCTGGAGGTCACGGTGGCCGGCGAGCCTGACCCGGTGACCGGTTTTGTGGTCGATTTGAAGTGGCTGAAGGACGTGATGGAGCGGGAGGTTCTGGCTGCTTACGATCATCGCCACCTGAACCTGGAAGTGGCGGAGTTTTCTGACGGGGGGGTGATTCCGACCACGGAAAACATTGCCATTGCGGCGTGGAAGCGGCTGGAGCCGGCGGTGACGGCTGGCGGAGGGGCGCGGTTGAGCCGGGTGCGCGTGTATGAGACGGCGGAAGTTTTTGCCGAGTACCGGGGAGAGCTGTGAAGGCCTACTTTGGACGCCGCTACACGCTGAGCGCCAGCCACCGGCTGCACACGGATGCGCTGACGGCTGAAGAGAATCGCGCGGTGTATGGGAAGTGCAACAATCCTCATGGGCACGGGCACAACTACGTGGTGGAGGTGCTGGTGGGTGGGGAAGTGGGCCGGGAGACGGGGATGGTGTTGAATATGGCGTTGCTGGATGAGGCAGTGCGAGGTCTCGTGATGGACCGCTTTGACCACACCAATCTGAATCGCGACCCGTACTTCAAGAATCGGGCGCCGACCACGGAGAATCTGTGTAAAGCGGTGTTCGAGTTGCTGGATGGATCAGTTGAACCTGCCAGGCTGGCGCAGGTGCGCGTGGAAGAGACGGAGAACAATTTCTTTGAATACTCCGGCGCGTGATCCTGGCGCTCCGGAGTTGAGTCGCAGATTATTGATGGGAAGGACGATGTTCGCCCTACTCCCCAGGACGGAAGGATGAAGACCATGGTGCAACCGGTTGTAGTGAGCAAGTCCGTTCGCAGGGCGGTTGGGATTGAGGAAGGGCTGAGCGAGTTCAGCACGCAGGAGATGTATCGCGAGATTCTGAGCCGGCTGGGCGAGGACCCCGGACGCGACGGTCTGGTGGCCACGCCGGCGCGGGTGGAAAAGTCGATGGCCTTTTTGACCAAGGGCTACGACCAGGACCCCAACAAGATTCTGCACGGGGCGATGTTCGACGTGGACTACGACGAGATGGTGATCGTGAAGGACATCGAGATGTTCTCGCTGTGCGAGCATCACATGCTGCCCTTCTTCGGCAAGGTACACGTGGCCTATATTCCTAAAGGGAAGGTCATCGGGCTGAGCAAGATTCCGCGGCTGGTGGAGATGTTTGCGCGGCGCTTGCAGGTGCAGGAGCGGCTGACGCGGCAGGTGGCGGATGCGATCCAGGAGGCCATCGATCCGCAGGGAGTGGGGGTGGTGGTGGAGGCGCGGCACTTGTGCATGATGATGCGGGGGATTGAAAAGCAGCACTCGTCGACGGTGACGAGCGCCATGGTGGGCTGCTTCCGGCAGAAAGAGACGCGGGCGGAGTTCTTGTCGCTGCTGCGGCAGCCGGGATAAATCGATCTGTGAGGAGTGGGCCCGGTCGGCTACAGTTGTTAGGGTGAACGGGCTACTGGTAGTGGACAAGCCGGGCGGCATGACCAGCCACGATGTGGTGGGGCGGCTGCGGCGGATTACGGGCGAGAAGTCGATTGGGCACCTGGGGACGCTGGACCCGATGGCGACTGGGGTGCTTCCCCTGCTGCTGGGCAAGTATACTCGTCTGGCACAGTACTTTTCTTCCGCGGAAAAGAGCTATGCCGGAGCGATCCGCTTCGGATTTTCAACGGACACTTATGACGCCGAGGGCGAGCCGGAGGGGCCGGACGTGAATCCGGTTCTGACGCTCGACCAGGTGCGCGCGGCTGCCGGGCGGTTCCACGGCGAGATGCAGCAGATGCCGCCGGCGTTTTCCGCAAAGAAGATTGCCGGCACGCCGGCTTATAAGCTGGCTCGCGAGGGTAAGCCGGCGGAACTCAAGGCGGCGAGGGTCTGTATTGCCAGCTTTGAGATCACCGGGCTGGAGGACGCTGAGGCGGCGTTCAAGATGAGTATCAGCGCCGGAGGGTATGTGCGCTCAGTGGCTCACGAATTGGGCCAGGATCTGGGTTGCGGAGGGCATTTGAGCCGGCTGCGGCGGACGCAGGCGGGCGTGTTTACGCTGGAGGCGGCGCACACGCTGGAGGAATTGGAAGCGCTGGCCGGGGATGAGGAGGCGCTCGTGGCGTTGTGCGTGCATCCGCGGAGTTTGCTGCCGGAGATACCTTCAGTGACTGGCGATGCACAGGCTCTGGGACGGTTGCGGAATGGCGCGCAGGGCAATTTGCCGGAGTTCTCCCGAGCGCCGCTGGTGAAGGTGTTTGCCGGGCAGCGGGAACTGGTGGGGATTGCGAAGCGCGTGGCCGGGACGCTGTTTCAGCCGGTGGTGGTGATGGGGTAAAGGGCGGAACAGAAAATGGGGAACAGGGAACAGGCGGCCCTGCGATCGATCTTCTGCGGGAGAAGCGTCAGGACGGGGTAGCGGGCCAGCGAGTTAGCCGCGTTGCGCGCGTGTTGGCAAGTTAGCGAGTTAGCGCGCTGGGTGGGTGCCTGGCCGCTTTGTCATTTGTGCAGCAGCGGCTTGAGCACCGGGAACAGCGTGGCGGCGATGATGCCGGAGCCTTTGGCGGTGGGATGGATGCCGTCGGGCTGGATGGTGCCGGGAACGTGCACCAGGTCTTTGTAGATCATGGGGACAAAGGCGGTGTGGTGTTTGGCGGCGAGGTCGCGGAAGACCTGCTCGAAGGCCTGGATGTAGTCCCTGCCGTAGTTTGGCGGGAGGGTGATGCCGGCCAGCAGGATTTTGATGTGCGCGTTTTCGAGCGTAGTCAGCACCTGGTCGAGGTTGCGCCGGGTCTGGTCGAGGGGCAGGCCCCGCAGGCCATCGTTGCCGCCGAACTCGACGATGACGATCTCGGGGTGCAGAAGCAGGATGGAGCGCAGATCGGCGACGGCGTCTTTGGTGGTGGCGCCGCTGGTTCCGTGGTTATTCACCTGGTAGCGATAGCCGTGACTGTCGAGGTCCCGTTGCAGTGCGTCGGGATAGGACTGGCCGGTAAGGAGGCCGTAGCCGGCGGTGATGCTGTCGCCGTAGCAGACCAGGAGGGGCCGGTCGGCGGCCAGGAGCGGGCCAGCGAAAAGCAACAGACAGAAGGAAACGATAAGCCTGCGGCGAACGTCCACAGGAACAGTGTATCTGTGTGAGGCAGGAAGCCGGTTGGAGGTTTGTGGTTTCCCACCCTTGCGCCAGGCCGGGGTCCCCGGCACGCGAACTTTGTGTGCTGGGGTGTAGATAAAAGGCGCAAGGGTGGAGCACGGGGCTCTTGTGGGTAGGGAAGGATAGAAAAGCAGGTACTTTGGAAGAAGGCGTTCAGGAGGATGGCGGGTGATTGAGGTTCGAGACGCGAAGAAGTGGATCCAGAATGGGGCGCGGCGGGTGGAGATTCTGAGGGGGATCTCTCTCACCATTCCGGCGGGGCAGTTTGTGGCTATTGTGGGGGCCAGCGGGAGCGGGAAGAGCACGCTGCTGGGACTGCTGGCGGGGCTGGACACGCCGAGCTCGGGCGAGATCTGGCTGGATGGAGTGCCGATTCACAATCTGGCCGAGGCGGAGCTGGCCGCGGTGCGCGGCAAGAAGATCGGGTTTGTTTTTCAGTCCTACCAATTGATTGCAACGCTGACGGCCTTGGAGAATGTGCTGCTTCCGTATGAACTGAACGTGGAGGGCAGCGGCCTTGGGCAGGCGCGGCGGCTGCTGGACGAGGTTGGGCTCAAGGAGCGGGTGGATCACTACCCGGTGCAGCTCTCGGGAGGGGAACAGCAGCGTGTGGCGCTGGCGCGGGCGTTTGTGGTTGAGCCGCCGATTGTGATGGCGGATGAGCCGACGGGCAACCTGGACTCGGCAAATGGGCGGATGGTGCTGGACCTGCTGCTGGAGCGGAATCGCAAGGCGGGGACGACGCTGGTGCTGGTGACGCACGATCCGGAGGTGGCCAGCCGGGCGGATCGCAAGATTGTGCTCAAAGATGGGCTGATCGTGGAAGACAGCTTGCCGTTTGCGGGGCCGCTGACGGGGGCGGATGCGGTTGCAGTTGCGGGGCCGGGCGCGGGGTTGGGGCAGAATGGCTAAGCGGGCATTGAGCTGGAAGCGCGCCTCTGCCATTGGCTGGCGGGATTTGAAGTCCGCGCCGGGCAAGTTTGGGTTTGTGGTGCTGTCGGTGGCGGTGGGAGTGGCGGCGCTGGTGGGGGTGCGGGGCTTCAGCGAGAGCTTCCGGCGGACTTTGAGCACGGAAGCGCGGTCGCTGATGGCCGGGGACCTGAGCGCGCGGCTGTTTCACGAGCCCACGGCGGAAGAAAAGGGCAAGATTGCGGCTATTCTGCGGCAGGGCGGGGGCGGGATTCGCTCGACGTGGGTGACGGAGACCATTTCGATGGCTTCTGTGCCGCCGGACCCGGTGCCATTGCTGGTTTCACTGAAGGCTGTCGATCCCGCCGAGTATCCCTACTACGGGACTGCCGAGCTGGAACCGGCGATGAGCCTGGAGCAAGCGTTGGACGGCGATTCGGCGGTGGTGGCGGAGGAGTTTCTGATCCGGATGCAGACGCGGGTAGGGCAGACGCTGCGGCTGGGCGGACGGAGCTTCAGGATTGCGGCGGAGCTGAAGCAGGAGCCGGACCGGATGAGCGCCGGAGCGGGCTGGGGGCCGAGGGTGATGATTTCTAAGGCGGCGCTGGAGCGGACCGGGCTGTTGGCGCCGGGGAGCAGGGCCAGCCAGCGCCTGCTGATCAAGCTGCCGGAGAAGAATGCTTCCGGCCTTCGGGCGCAGGCTTCGGCTGCGGCGGATGAGGTGGGAATGCGCAAGCAATTGGAAGAGGCGCTGCCCGACGCGCAGGTGATGGATTTCCGCGAGGGCAATCCGGCGCTCAGCCAGGGGCTGGACAACGCGACCGCGATCCTGAGCCTGATCTGCCTGGTGGCGATGGTGCTGGGGGTGATCGGCGTGGCGATGGCCATGCACGCTCACCTGGAACAGCGGATGGACATGTTGGCCATTCTGAAGGCCGTGGGCGCGGGATCGGGTGATTTGCTGCGCATTTTTCTCCTTCAGACGCTGGGGCTGGGGCTGGCCGGAGGTGTGCTCGGCGTGGCCGCGGGCGTGGGCGTGATGGCCGCGCTGCCGGCGGTCTTCGGCAAGCTCCTGCCGGTTCATGCGGTGCTCGAGTTTCCGTGGAGATCGGCGCTGGCCGGGCTGGGAACGGGGCTGCTGACCACGCTGCTGTTCTGTTTGCCGCCGCTGCTGGACGTGCGCGGGGTGAGGCCGGTGCTGGTGTTGCGAAGGCTGGTGGAGCCGGGGCCTGAGGGGATTGGCGGATGGTTTGCGCGCTGGTGGGCGCGGCGGCTGCAACTGGGGATTTCAGTGGTGGTGGTGCTGGCGCTGGGCGGGATTGCCTGGGCGCTGTCGGACTCGGCCAAGGTGGGCACATGGTTTGCGGCGCTGTTTACGATTGCGCTGGTGGTTCTGCTGGTGCTCGCTGCGGTGGCGCTGAGGACGCTGCGTTTTGTGCTCAACCGGGTGCGGCTGCGGTTGCCTTCGTTTCTGCGGCATGGGCTGGCGAATCTTTACCGGCCCGGGAACCAGTCGGCGGCGGTGCTGGCGGCGCTGGGGACGGGCGTGATGCTGATCCTGGCGGTTTACCTGATGCAGGCGGCGTTGCTGAGGGATCTGCGCGAGACTGCTTCACCGAAGCTGCCCAATATCTTCCTGGTGGATGTGACCACCGACGAGGTTGCCGGGGTGAGGGAGTTCTTTCAGCACCAGGCCGGTGTGAGCCAGGCGCTGGACCTGATGCCGGTGGTGACGGGGCGGTTTGTTTCCATCAACGGCAAGACGGTGGAGCAATTGAAGGGGCAGCACTTTCCGCGGCGGATGCTGGAAAATGCGGAGTTGAGCTGGGCCGATGCGCCGCCGGCGGGCGACAAGGTGACGCAGGGCAAGTGGTGGACGGATGCGGGCGCAGCGGAGCTGGCTGTCGGTGCGGGCGTGGCTGAACGGCTGCACCTGGGTGTGGGCTCGGCGGTGGAACTGGAGACGGGCGGGACGGTGCGGGCGCTGAAGGTTGCCGCGATTTATCGAGCGGACGGGCAGCACCTGGGCATGCGCGTCGAGTTTGTGTTGCCGTCAGGGCAGCTCAAGGACCAGGCGGCCACGTGGTACGGCGGGGCGCACATCGATCCGAAACAGGTGGCGGCGATGGAGCGGGCGCTGTTTCAAGCCTACCCGTCGATCACGGTGATCAACCTGGCCGATGTGCTGGAGCGGATTGAGAGCGTGGTGGATCAGATCACGTTTGTGGTGCGGTTTCTGGCGGGTTTCTCGATCTTTGCGGGGCTGATGATTCTGGCCTCGAGCATTGCCAGCACACGGTTCCGGCGCATGCAGGAGGCGGTGGTGCTGAAGACGCTGGGGGCCACGCGGATGCGGATTGTGCGCACCTTCAGCGTGGAGTTCAGCGTGCTCGGGCTGCTGGCCGGCTCAGTGGGCGTGGTGTTTGCGAACCTGCTGACGCGCGTGCTGCTGCACAAGCTGGAAGTGGGCTTCCACATCGAGTGGTATGCGACGCTGATTGCGCTGGTGGGGACGGCGGTGCTGGCAACGGTGACGGGTTGGATTGCAAGTTACCGGATTCTTGGATTGCGGCCGCTGGAAGTGCTGCGCGAGGAGTAGGAAAGCAGGGAACAGGGAGCGGCTTTTTGCGGCTGGTGGAAATCGGTGGAATCCCAGGTCTTCCGCCGCTGCGGACCGCGGCGGACGAGACCTGGGGCACCCGGCATTTTTGGTTGGATCAGGGTGAAAGAACCTGTTTCACGAGCTGGAATCTCTCAAAAGTCCTCGGTGGATTCGACAGCGGGAAGGACGTCGTGCTCGCGGGCAACCCAGACGTAGAGGGTGGGCAGCAGGAAGATGCTAAGAACCAGATCGGCTATGAGTCCGCCGACGATGACGATGGCAAAGGGACGCTGCGAATCCGAGCCGATACCGTGCGAGAGCGCGGCGGGCAAAAGGCCCAGTGTGGCGACAAGCATGGTCATCATGATAGGGCGCAGCCTGAGGACAGCGCCTTCGATCGCGGATTCTTCGACAGTGTGGCCGCGGGTGCGCAATTGATTGATGTATTCCAGCATGATGACGCCGGTTTGCACCGAGACGCCAAACAGTGCGAGGAAGCCGACGCTGGACGATACGCTGATGTTGGTACGCGTGACCAACAGCGCCAGCGAGCCGCCCACCGGCGCCAGCGCCACGTTGACCAGGATCAGGGCCGCCCACTTGAACGACTTGAACATGGTGTACAGANNATAATGCGGAGCAATCCAAGATCTTCCACACCGGGAATTCTGCTCATGACATTGACTACGTCAACGCCCTTTTGCTCCAGCGTCTTGAAGTCGTCCCCATAGATTTTGACCGATAGCTCGCCCTTGACGCCGCTGACGGCCTCTTCCATGTTGTCTTCAATCGGCTGCGAGAAACCCCAATCCACGCCAGGGATCTTCGCCAGCTCCTTGTTCATGGCGTCGATCAGAGCGTCTTTGTTCCTATGAAAGACCGGGCGCCACTGCTCTTTCGGCTTCAGATCGACAAAGTATTCCGTGTTGAAAAACCCTGTCCAATCCGTGCCGTCATCGGGGCGGCCGATCTGGTCTACCACCTTTGTAACTTCCGGGAAGCTGGCCGGGGCTATGCGAGCCTTATTGGAGATAGCCAGAATCTCCTCCGGTCCCGTGGAGGGCGCGAGAGTGCCGCGCACCCAGAGCGCTCCTTCATCCAGGTGAGGCAGAAACTCGGAACCGATGACGTTCGACAAGAGAAAGATCGACACAGCAAACGCCGCAGCGCAAACTCCAGGCTGAACGAGCGCAGGTTCTTCATGTCGGGGATTCCCGCCATTTGAATCTCAGTTGGAACGGTAATCTGCTTTTCGATGTCCTCGGCCGAATGCCCCGGCCATTGCGTAATGATGTTGACATAATTGTCCGCAACGTCGGGATAGGCATCGACGGGGAGATTATGGAATGAGATTGCTCCCCAGACAAACAGTAGAAGCGCAGCCGTCAGGACGTGGAAGCGGTTTTTCAGCGCAAAGTCTACGAGTTTCTGAATCATTGCGCCTCCAACGTAGCCTCCAGTTGAAGGACGTTGGAGACCACCTGTTGACCTGGCTTGATTCCCTGATCAGGCTTGGCATCAGGGAGCAATTCCTGCATATTGCCTGGCAGCATTCTTCCGGCGTGCACCTCGATGCGCTTGAACTGCTTGTCCCCTGCGGGAACAAAGACCCAATCACGGTCATGCAGATGCAAGACCGCGGAAGCGGGAACGGCAGCGAAGGTCTCCTTTTTCCTGCTCGCAAAGGTCGCGGTAACAAACATGCCCAGCCGGAGGAAACCGGGATTCGGCACCTCNNATGCGGACCTTGGCGGTGCGCAGCGAGGGATCGAGAATGGGGCCGATGTCGCTGATGCGGCCGCTGAGCGGGCGATCGGGAAAGGCGTTGAGCTTGATGCGCGCTTCCTGCCCGAGTTGCAGCCTGGGAATATCGTTCTCGTAGACATCGCAGACGATCCAGACGACGGAAAGATCGGCGATGGTGAAGGCGGTAGCAGAGCCGGAGAGGTTTACGCCCGCGGCTGAGGAGTTGGTTACATTCTGCGCCACGATGACGCCGGAGATGGGCGCGTAAACATTGACGATGCTGCTGGGATGATGCTTGTCCACGCCCAGGGTCTGCAACTGTTCTTCCGCCGCGGTAAGGTCGGCCTTGGCGTCCTTCTCCGTGTCCTCGGCCTGTTCCAGCATGGCCTGGGAGATGGCGCCGTGCTTGAAAAGGTCGTCGGCGCGCGTGTAAGCCATGTCGGCCAAATGCTCGTCGTTTGCGGCCTTCACGTAAGTGTCGAAAGCGTTGGTGATGTCGGGGCTCTGCACCTTCAGCAGCAGTTGGCCCTTCTTGACGTTGTCGTCGAGGCGGGCCTTGATGTCTACTACGCGGCCATTGGCCATGGAGATGACCGGAATCTCGCGGGCGACGTCGGGAAAGACGGTGCCGGTAGCGGTCAACTCGGCCGCGGATTCGGCCTGGCCGGCGGGGACCAGCGGAAACTTGGCCACATCGTTGGCGTCGACGCTGACCAGGTTCATGTCGGCCACCTGAATCACCTTGGCCGGCGGCGGCGCGCCGTCGCCCTCATCCTTGCTCTTGCAGCCGGAGAGAGCCACGCCCAGCGATGCAGCCAGGGCGAGAGCCAGCGAAGTCCTGTGGAATTGCGTCAAAGAGAAGGTCGAAATCATTGAATTACCTCGCGTCCCACAGCAAGATTCAGTTGTCCGGCGGCGGTGAGATAGGTGCCGATCAGTTGCGTGTAGGCCAGTTGCACGGCCCGGAAGTCGCTTTGCGCGTTCAGGAAGTCCATCAGCGAGGCGCCGCCGTGTTCGTAGGAGTAGGTCACGGTGTCGCGGACGCGCAGGGCCTGGTCGTTGTATTGGGCCTTGTAGGGCTTGAGCAGGGCCACGCTGCTTTGGACTTGTACGTAGGCCGAGTCCACGTCGCTGAAGACCTGGGCCCGGGTGGCTTCAGTCAACTGCTGTTCGCGGCCGATATCGATCTGGGTGCGTTGCTTCTCGCCCTGGTTGCGGTCGAAGATGCGTAGCGGAATGCTCACGCTGGCGCCAATCGTTTGGTGGTCATAGGGGTTGTCGAAGGATGGGTTGTAGGTATACCACCCGCTATACGTCGGATCGGTCGAACCATTGGCGATGGCGAGTTTGTGGTTGGTGTTCGCCTGCTGGATGGACTCAAGAGCTGCTCGGAGGTCGGGCCGCTCGTCGAGAGCAATCTGGCGGAAGTCTTCGAGCGGTCTTAGTTGATCGGAGAAGTCGAAGGGGCCGGTTACGTCGAACTGCTCCACCGGCGTGCGGTCGTTGAGCAGTTGCAGGAGCTGAATTTTGGAAGTGCGCAGGTTGACGATGGCGGCCTGAATCTCCGCCTCGTATTGCACCCGCAGCAGTTCGATGCGGTCCAGATCGATCTGGGCAATGTCGCCGGCGTGGAGGCGATCGCGGCTGATTTTGATGATGTTGTCGTAGTAGGCCAGGTCGGCTTTGGCAAGTTCAAGCACCGCCTTGGCCTCAAGCGTCTGGACGAACATCGCGCGCAGGTCAAAGAGCAGATTGCGTTCAAGATCCTGGTGCAGCGATCCGGCGATCTGCGTGCCCTCCTTCGCACTCTCCAGGCGCAGTTCCCGTTTGTGGTCCCGTTCGTGCAGATAGCTGAAGTTGGGCGTGAACTGCGTGCCGGCGAATGGCCGCCAGACTCCTTCATAGCGAGCGGCTTGAGTTCCATCCGTCGCCAGGGAGAACTGCGGATTGGGACGGAGAAAAGCGGTGATTTCCTGCGCCTTCATCTCGTCCACGCCGAGGGCATCGGCCTTGAGAGCGGGGTTGGCGGCTTCAAACTTCGCCTTTACCTGGTCCCAGGTGAGGCCTTGCTGCGCTGAAGCCAGTGCCGGCGCCAGAAGAAGCAGCGCGGCGGCTGCCCAGGCAGATAGAGAATGGAAGATATGCTTCATACACAGCCTTTGCGCCGTGGTCTGCACGGCGGACACGAGAAAGAAGGAGGCCAAAGATGAAGGAAGACCGAGGGAGAAAGATCAGGCGGCTGGCGGAGGCCGATTTTGGATGGGAGCGAGGGCAGGATGGTCGACAAGCGGGGCGCTGAGGCTGCCCGGCGCTGCTGTGCGCAGAACACCGAAGGAAAGCTCGGCAAAAACAGGCAGTGGGAGCGCGGCAACCGCGGGGAAGACGGAGTGGGCGCTTGAGACCACGTGATCCCGGCGCTGACAGGAGTCAGTCTCGGCCGGATTCTGGGCTGCCTGCAGGTCGTCGGTTACCGAGATTACCGGGAACAGGATCAGGATGAGCAGCGCCAGGGCCACCACCTGCATTCGCCGGTCCACGCCGGCGCGCGGGGCAAATTGCAGCCAAAGGCAGAACATCAGGGCGGCCAGCAGAACCCACGCGAGATTGAGGACCAGCTCCATTCTCAGAGCTGATTCTACATCAGAGGCGCATGTCAATGAAAAGGGCACTGTGTGTTCTATATTGGACGCGCGCCAATGAGCATCGGATGGTGAGTTCCTAATGGTTCGATAAACCTCTGCTTTGGGTAAGCTGGGCGTGCGGCCCAAAGCCTTTGCGGGCTGGGTTTTGCATGAAGATTGCGTTCCTGCGCGTTTGACCGTCAAGGGAAATCCCCTTATGATGAACGAGTTGGTTTTTCGTGCCCGGCGCCCTGCCGTGGACTCAACCAATCCGGCCGCAAGACGAGCCATTTTTCGCTTGTTGCCCCCTCGTTCAATGGTAGGACAGCTGACTCTGGATCAGCATATCGGGGTTCGAATCCCTGGGGGGCAGCCAATATATCATCCTGAATGAGTTACAGGCGTCCATTCCCGTACGCAAAACTCAAAGTTAAGTCATTGATTACATTGAAGCAATCATCCAGACTGCGTCCGGGAGCATCCGGCTTCATCCGGAGAAGCCTCGCCTATTTGTGGGTAGTTTGTGGGTACCCATCGCAAGATTTTCGCAACGTAATGTGGGTAGTGTGGGTATCGTAGTGAAGTGAGGGGTACACACGCATGAAATTGACAGATACGAAGATCAAGAACGCGAAGGCCACCGGGAAGGAATACCGGCTGGCGGATGGTCATGGGTTATGTCTCCACGTCACGGAAGCGGGCGCCCGGCTCTGGCGGTGGAGGTACCGGTTTGAGGGCAGGGAAAAAGTGATGTCCTTCGGCGCCTACCCGATCATTTCGCTCTCGGCCGCACGCGAAGCCCATGATCGCGGACGCAGGACGCTGGCCAACGGTGTGGACCCGATGGCAGAGAAGAAGGCGGTAGCTGAAGCTCATAACCCATCCAAGATAGTGAACCCCTTCCGAGAGGTAGAAGCGCTGTGGTTTGAGAAATGGAAAGTGAACAAGGATGAGCGCTATGTTGCAAACACGGAGCGACGAATCGAGACAGACATCCTTCCCCGGATTGGAGATCGTCCGATCAATGACATTCGACCGCCAGAGATCGTTGATCTGATCCTCGCCATTGAGGAACGAGGGGCGGCAGATGTTGCCCGCCGCGCTCTCCAGCAGATCGATCAGATTTTTCGCTACGGCATGACCAAGGGCCACAACACGCATAATCCCGCGGGAGCATTTAAGCCAAAAGATATCCTCAAGCAAATGCGGAGGGAGAACTTCAAGCGGGTGAGTGCTTCGGAGTTGCCGGTGCTGCTTAGGAAAATTCACTTCTATGCTGGGTCCCCGATCACGCGGTTGGCATTGAAGCTGATAGCGTATGTTTTTCTGCGGACGAGTGAACTGATTGAGGGACGGTGGCGAGAATTGAACTTGAAGGAAGCGCGGTGGGACATCCCCAAGGAACGCATGAAGGGTGGACGTCGGCCGCACATTGTCCCGCTATCACGCCAGGCGATAGCGATCTTCCAGGAACTATGGAACTACCGTAAAAACGCTATCTGGATGTTCCCCGGCGAGCGTACCAACGACTTTATGAGCAACAACACGATCCTTGGGGCTTTGGATCGGATGGGGTACAAAGGGAAGATGACCGGGCACGGTTTCCGCGGTGTAGCGTCTACCATCCTTCACGAGAAGGGGTATGAAAGTGAGCACATCGAGATACAACTGGCTCACGGTCCACAGGATGAGGTTGAAGGCGCGTACAACTGGGCGAAGTATCTGGAGCAGCGCAGGCTGATGATGCAAGACTGGGCGGATTACTTGGATCAGGTGTTAGCTGAGGCGCTGTCGGTGCCGATGGACGGACCACCAGCACCTAATATTACAACGTTAAGTGCTACG